>DASTFP010000124.1:0-2769 GCA_035719865.1 Terrimicrobiaceae bacterium
GTGAGCTTGCCGTGGGAGATCTGGTCGATCACCTCGACGCGCGCCACGACCTGCACCGGGAAGGGTAGCGGTGTTCGCCAGCGCGTCTCGGGTCGCCCATCATCCTCCAGGTAGAAACGCGTCGAGGCGGCGTAAGAGACCTTGGTCACCGCGCCCATGTGGTTATCCATTTGATCGAGCACATAGGGCTTGATCCCGCCCGTCAGATCCAGAAACTTGTAGGTGCTGTCAGGAAACGCCCCGAAATCATAGGTCCACAGAATGCCGTCGGTGCCGGTGCCCAGCATATCGGCGAGTCGCACGGCCGTCGCGTCGGTGACTGGCGGGGTGCCGTGAATGACAATGGGATCGCTCCAGGCGTTGCCGTCCTGGTTGATCCAGACGGTGATGTGACCGGACGAGATATAGACCAAATCCGCTACGCCGTCGCCATCCACGTCCCCGACCAGCAGCCGCTTCGGGTCGAAGCCGACCCCGGGGAAGAACTCGGCGTCTTCGAATCGCGGGCTGTTGCGCATGATGACACGACGGCCCCACCGGCCGTAGCCGCGATAGGGCCAATACTCGACACGTCCATCGTGGATGAGGAGGATGTCCTGAAGGCCGTCGCCGGTCACGTCCCCAAGTTTGATGCGAGGATCTTCAAAGCTGACGTTGGGAAAGGAGTCGCTCTCGATCCGCGTGCGCAGTTCGAGGTCCGACCAACCGTCCTCGGGATCGTTGTAATAGAGCTCAAATTGCGGGCCGGTCCGGAGCGCGTCCGTCACCCCATCACCGTCGAGGTCCAGGAGCCGCACATCCGGCGCGTCGAGATTAACCGTCGGCACGCTGCGGTAGCGCACGAATCCCCGCTCGCTCCACTGGCCGTCGAAGGTCAGCGGGTAATAGCCATTGCGCAACCCTTCGATCACCATGAGATCGGACCGTCCATCGCCGTTGGCATCGAGCAGTTGTACGCCCGGCTCGCTTAGCCGCACCCCAGCCGGTGCCGTCTCCATGGTGCGCATGCGGTCGAACTGGCCATCGCCTTTATTGCGCCAGTAGCGCACCTGCTCGTTGAACTCTAACACGGTGGGCAAACCGTTGCCGAACAGATCTGCCAACTCATACTCGGGGTGTCCGAGCGAGCGCTCCGGCCTTGATCCGCCGGAGCCGCTGAGCGGCTGGTAGCGTCGCCGCGTCGGTTGGAATGCCGTGTAGCCGAATTCCAGCGGCGGCAGCGACTCGCGGCGCTCGCCGTCGTGTCCTTCGACGATTACTTGACTGAGCAGCGAGGCCGCATTCAACGGGAGCCGCTCGATCGGCAGATCGCGTTGATCGAGGTAGATCAATCGATAGACGCGGACCAGGCGTTCGCGGTCAGCGTGAGTGCGGATCTCGATGCTTGTGCAGCGCTTGGTCGTGCGGATCTCAAAGCCCGGCCGGTATTCCGAGAAGGGGTCGGGCCGCTCTTCATAGTTGAATGTCACCGAGACCAGGAATTTCTCGCCTCCAGTTTGGGGATCGGCGTAGTCTACGTAGCGTATTCGCTTGAGGTGGAGCTGGTCCCACGGATGGTCGGCCGTACCGCCGAAGTCTCGTTCATAGTCGTAGCGGATAGCATTTCCGAAGGGGTCTTTGGTCTCGGTGAGCTTCCAATTGAAGATGTCACTACGATTCTCCGGATTGGCGACAACCGCCGGATCGTTTTGGATGCTAAGCGGCGTCCCGTACACGCTCACCAAACCATCCTTGCTGCGAACTTCCCAGTGATCCGTAAGCGCATCCCGGCGATGCTCGATGCGAGCGAAGAGCCCTTCCGTCCGCGGGCGATAGCGCGTCGTTCCTGTCGTCTCCGCAATGGGTACCAAGTCTTCCGCGCCGGAAAGCAGAAACGTATCGCGATCATCAGTGTACCGTGGGATCCCTCTGGAAGTCTTACGGCTGACGCCTGGGATGCTCAGGCCCCAGCCCAAGCCGAAGGGGCCGTTCCCATTGCCGGTGCTGTAGACGAGATTGAGTTGTGGCTGGAACCCGTTGCGCCCCGGCGGGAGCGCAATGGGCACCGTGAAGTTCCCTGTGCCGGTGTGGAGATCGGGCGAGAATGTCTCGCCGATACCGTGAAGGGCACCTCCCCCTTTGGGCAGCGAGATCACCTGGCTGGAAACGCTGGATTTGTTACTCACTGCTCTTTCCCACGAATGACGGTATCCGATGCCAGCCTTTGATTCCCTACTGACTTTCACCGTCTGCTATGGGTTGTGTCAAGCAGGCAGTTTGCTGGAAGACGTCCTTTTGTTCGTTGGTTGTGTTGCTTATAGAGGTGGCTGCCGTGCCGCAGTTATCTGTCGCCCCCCGGGAGCCTCCGCGGCGGCGAGCGGCAGGAGTTTTGCCTCACGTTCAGCGGGAGGGTTCTTTGGACGTCTCCTCTTCTTTCTTCCGAGGGCGATTTTTTACTTCAACGGGCAATCTGCTATCCGCATGCGCCAAAATCTCTGCGCGCCTGCACTCTGACTTATGCAGGCTTTCCTGCGGATTCAACTTGTTGTCGAAAGGCACGATCTCGACCTTCTTGCCGAGAACCCCGCCCTTAGCATTCAGTTCATCGGCGAGGAACTGAAAGGTTTTCAGGCCTCTTTCGCCAACGCCGGCACCGCCACCCGACAACGGGTCGATCCAGCCAATTTTAAGGGTATCTTGGGCCATAGCCGTCGCGCCGAACATCGGCAGCGCGAAGAGCGCAGCCATCATGAGTTTACGCATGTCGATTCTCCCTTACTTCGCTTGGGC
>DASTFP010000125.1:0-4164 GCA_035719865.1 Terrimicrobiaceae bacterium
TGGCCGCCCGCTGCTTAGGACTTCATTCGGCCCACATGCCGAGAATGACGCGAATCGCCACCGAGATCCGGGGAGCATATCATCTCGGTTTGGAGGTAGAGTTTCACATCACACCCGATCCTTGGCGGGCTTCATCATCAATACGTTCGGGTTTAGGTTTTCGGCACACACAGCAGGTCGCGAGCCATCTAAGGCCGGTCGCGCAAATAGACCTGGTGCGGCGCTATGGGTATTTCCTTTGATTGCCTGCAGCGGTATGGACACGGGCACGAACATAGGAGCCTGGTGCGTCCTCGATCGGCTGCAATGGTCCACCGGGCTCGCGTGCTTTGACCGAACCGCCAGAATGCCATGATACCCATTCCTCCCACGCCGGCCACCAGGAGGTCTGAACCAGGTTCGCGGTTTCGAACCATTCAGCTGGGCTCTTGGGGAGGTTTGGGTTTTGCCAGTGGCCATACTTACTGCCAGGTGGGCTTATGACCCCAGCGATGTGGCCGGAATCGGCGAGCACAAACTTAATTGGCCCCTTGTATAGCTGGGTCGCGGCATAGGTCGACTGCCACGGTGCGATATGGTCCTCCCGCGTCGACAATAAGAAGGTGGGGGTGTTGATTCGCGCGAGGTCGATTGCAACCCCGGCAAGGCTGATCCCACCCGGAATGGCAAGCCGGTTCTCGTGATACATGTTACGCAAATAGAAGCTGTGCATCGCAGCCGGCATGCGCGTGGAATCGGCGTTCCAATAGAGGAAATCGAACGGGATCGGCTGCTGTCCGAGGAGATAGTTGCTTATAACAAAACTCCAAATTAAATCATTGGCGCGCAACATATTGAAGGCTAAGGCCATGTCGTGCGCCTCGAGATATCCGCGAGTTCGCATGCGCTTCTCGAGTACTGCCAGCTGTTCCTCATCGATAAATACCGCCATGTCGCCGACATCGGTGAAATCGACGAGAGTCACGAGGTATGTCGCTGTCTGGATCCGATCATCGTTCTGGGCCGATAGATATCCAAGCGTGGCAGCGAGGAGCGTGCCTCCAAGGCAATAGCCGATAGCGTTCACCTCGCGCTCGCCGGTCGCAACCGCAATAACGTCCAGTGCGGCAAGCGGGCCTTCGAGCATGTAATGCTCGAAGCCTGTATGAGCGAGACGCTCGTCTGGATTGACCCAGGAGATCACGAATACCGTATGTCCCTGATCCACAGCCCACTTGATAAAAGACGTCTCAGGCCTTAGGTCGAGCACATAGAACTTGTTGATCCAGGGCGGCACGATGATGAGAGGTCGCCGTTTAACCTCAACGGTCGAGGGAGCGTATTGGATCAGCTGCATCAGCTCATTCTGGAAGATGACCTTCCCTGGTGTGGTGGCTACGTTCTCACCGAGACGAAAGACCTTCGGATCGGTCATAGTGATCGCAAGTTGTCCGCGACCGCGTTCGAGGTCGTCCAACAGATTTGTGAGGCCTCTGAGAAGATTCTCACCGCCCGTCTCGATGGTGGTTTGCAATACCTCCGGGTTGGTAGCAAGAAAATTTGAAGGAGCCATGGCATTCACGAACTGGCTTGTATAGAAGTTCACCTTGTGTGCGGTTTTCGGATTGAGACCATCGACGCGATTAACCGCCGACAGAATTGCCTCCGCGGAAAACAAATAACTTTGCTTGATATAGTCGAAGAGGACGTTTTCGGTCCAAGCCGGGTGTTGAAAGCGTCGATCGGTCGCGACGGGGGGCTGGTCAGATTTGCTGGTAAGACCAAACAGCCGTTCAGTCGAGCGCTGCAAGAGTTTCACGTGTTCCTGCCACAGCTCAAGCTGCATCTGTGCAATCGACATCGGATCAGCAATCATCTTGGCGGTTAAATCAAGGAAGGCCCGTCCTATTCCGGCCGGATCGCCCAGTCCGCCCAAGTCGGGACGACGTGTCAGAAAATCAAGAATTAATCGTTGACTGCGCACCGCGATCCCCGCCAGGTTCAACGAAAGCTGAATGGGATCCATGACTTTCTTTGGCAGAATCGAATTATTGATCACGGGCCACCGGGTCGTGAGGATGGCGGTGCAATCGAACGAAGCGTCTGAGCCAAGCTTTCGCACTTAATATGCCCGCATTGGCGCGTGCGTGCCAAGCAACGAGGCAAAATTGCCGCGCGGGCGAGGATGCCCTGTCTTCGATATTGCAGTGCAGCGTGGTGCCGCGCGTTGTCAGTCAATCTGGCCAATCCCATTTTGGCCAGACTGAACCACGGATACGTGCGGATATAATTTTCGGAAAGGACAGGTTTAATCAAGCTTCAAACTGACATTGCGAGGCCCATCGTAGGCTTGACCAAGCTTGGCAGCGCCGCAATGCTAAGGGTCAAGCCGACCCTCGGTCATCCGGGGGATATCGGATCAAATCATGACTATCGGAATCACCGGACCCGAGCGGCGGGCGCCTTGGCAAGGCGCTGCACGCGCGCTCATCGTCACCGCCATTATCTTCTTGATCTGCCTTATTCTGCTGGGGCTCATCAGCGGCTTCTTGGTTGATTGGCTGTGGTTTTCCGCGATCGGTTATTTTGGCGTCTTCTCGACGACCATAATCGCCAAAGCCGAGGTATTCTTCGCCGTCTTTTTGGCGACCGCCGTCATCCTGTGGGTGAATGGATCGCTCGCGTTCCGCTTCGCCCAGTCCCGGCGAAAGCAGCGTGCCGCCGAGTTCGATTGGAAATCCACGGGCGTTGTGACCTTGCCCGACGTGTTTGAATTCATGCGCCATCGGCTGCCGTGGAGCGCCGTAGTCACTGGTGGCGCCGGCCTCCTCGCCGTGTTCGTTGCCTGGGGAGAGGTGAACAATTGGGGTGTCTTACTGCAGTTCCTCTATCAGGTGCCCTATGGCGCGAGCGACCCTCTCTACGACAAGGACATCGGCTTCTATCTCTTTTCTCTACCTGCCTATGTCGTAATCAAAAATTGGATGCTTCTCACCCTCTTCCTGAGCGCGCTCTTCGCCGGAGCAATCTATTGGGTGCACGGCGACATTGAGTACGATGTCCAGCGGAGGTCGATGTCGCCGGCAGCAATCGCTCACGGATCGGTGCTTCTCGGGCTCTTTTTCGCGGTGAAAGCGTGGTCCTACGGTCTCGACCGCTATCTGCTGCTCTATGGCGACAATGGGGTGGTGGTCGGCGCGAGCTACACCGACATCCATGTGGAGCTGCCCGTTCTCTGGCTGCTGATCGCCCTTTCGATCGTGGCGGCATTCGCCGCGTGGGCGAATGCCAGGGTGCGCACCTACCGAATTCCCGTGGCAGCGGCGGTACTCGTATTCGGCGGATCCTTCGTGTTGTCCGGCGTGATTCCAGTGTTATTCAAGCGCGTGTTCGTCAAACCAAGTGAGCTGCAACTGGAGAAGCCCTACATCCAACGCAACATCGCGCTGACGCAGCTGGCCTACAATCTCCATCAGATCACAGCAAAACCGTTCCCTGCCGAACAGGACCTTACCTTCAAGACACTCGAGGCCAACAAGGCAACCGTCGACAACATACGGCTGTGGGACTGGCATCCGCTGATGGATGCCTACGTGCAACTGCAAGAAATCCGCACCTATTACAAATTCCATGACGTGGACGTCGACCGCTATTGGCTCGACGGGGCTTACCAAAGCGTGATGCTTTCGGCCCGCGAGCTTAAATCTTCACTGCTGCCGCCGAACGCACAAACGTGGGTCAACCGCCACATCCTTTTCACCCACGGCAATGGCGTAATAATGAGCCCAGTCACCCGCAAGACGGCGGATGGACTACCTGTGTTTTACCTTCGCGATATTCCGCCGGTTTCGACTGGTGGCCCCGAGATCCGCGAACCGCGCATCTATTATGGGGAAGAAACCAATAGCTACGTCATTGTCAAAGGGAGCACACCGGAATTCGACTATCCGAAGGGGAAAGACAATATCTACGCGGCCTATGACGGCACCGGTGGCGTTTCTATCGGCACGTTCCTGCGGAAAAACCTCTTCGCCTGGCACTTCAGTGACATAAACCTGCTGCTCTCAAGCTACATCACCGGCGATAGCCGGATCATGATCCGCCGCAACATCCAGGAACGGGTGCGCACGATCGCCCCATTCCTCCGCCTCGACCGCGACCCGTACCTGGTAGTCAGTAGCGGGA
>DASTFP010000126.1:0-2195 GCA_035719865.1 Terrimicrobiaceae bacterium
CCGTTACAATTTCGGCGTAGAGCAAATTCATGCGCGGGCCAATTGGTTTCCGGCCGCTTTCGGACGAAGCGCGGCCGCGGCCGCGATGACCTGTCCGAGCGATATTCCCCCGTCGTTGGGCGGAACACGTTGGTGCCAGTAAGGTTGAAAGCCCGCATCAAGCAGACGCTTCAAACACGCTTCGGTAAGCCTCCGGTTCTGAAAACAGCCGCCTGTCAAAATGATCTTTGCCTCTCCGATCCGGAGCGCGACCGCTCGGACGATCTCCGCCAGAGTGTTGTGGAACTTCGCAGATATCTCGCGGGCGTGCCGGCCAGAAGTGACGTCGCCCGCCATTCCTTCGACAGTTGGTCCCCAATCCACGATAAGCGGCCGGCCATCGCGCACCTCAAAGGAATAGAAATCGTTCGTGGCTGGCTGCGCCATGAACTCGAGTTCCATCGCGGCTTGTCCTTCGAAACTCACTCTTTGCCGAAGGCCGGTCAGTGACGCAACGGCGTCGAACAACCTTCCCGCGCTTGAGGTAACCGGCGCGTTAATGCCTTTGGCCAGCATTTTCCCCATGATCCGCAGCTGATCCTGCGGGAAATCACGGACCGGCGGAAGGTCGGCGCGCCGGAGCGCATCATCTCCCCAGATCTCAAATAGGACGCCCAAGGCCGCTCGGCTCGGTTGCCTGATTGCCATGTCCCCGCCAGGCAGGCGGAATTGACGAAACCGCGCCACGCGCTCGAACGACTCTCCTGCCGCCAGCAGAAATTCACCGCCCCAGATCGTTCCGTCCGTGCCATAGCCGGTGCCATCCCAGGAAACCCCCAGCGCGGGCGGTTCGACTTCATTCTCCGCCATACAGGCGAGCACATGCGCCCAATGGTGTTGGACAGCGTGCACGGGTGCGGAAAGCTGCCGCGCGTGCTTCGTGGAGAGGTAGTCAGGGTGCAAATCGCACGCGATGATCTCCGGTTTCGCCTCCCACAGCCGCGGGAAGTCCTTCGAGACCCGGTGAAACGCCTGGAGGGCCTGGCTGGTTGCGAGGTCGCCGATGTGCTGGCTCACAAAGACGTCGCTCCCGACGCTCAAGGCCACGTTGTTCTTCAGATGCGCGCCAAGGGCAAGAACACAGGGAAGGGACTCCTTGAAATGCACTGGCAGCGGAGCGTAGCCCCGAGCGCGCCTAAGAACGAGCTCGCGTCCGCGAATCACGCGAACAACCGAATCATCCACCTGCCGGACGATCGGCCGGTCGTGGACGAGAAAGCCATCGGCGATCCCCGTCAAGCGCTCAACAGCATCTCTCTCGTCGATGCAAATCGGCTCGTCGGTCAAGTTGCCGCTGGTCGCCACGATCGCACAACATAGATCTCGCAGCAGCAAGTGATGCAGCGGGGTGTAAGGAAGCATGATGCCCAAGCAAGGGTTGGCAGGCGCCAGAGAGGCAGCCAGGCGTCCGGCGTGTGTCCTTCTCTCGAGCAGGACAATCGGCGATTCCGGAGAGAGGAGGAGGCGTTCCTCAAGTTCCGAAACGGCGCACACCTCCCTAATCACCTTGACGGACGGCGCCATCAGCGCCAGTGGCTTCTCTTCGCGACGCTTTCGGCTCCGAAGCTGCAAGACCGCAGCTTCATTTCCGGCATCTGCGATGAGCTGAAAACCGCCCAGGCCCTTCAGGCCGAGAATGCCTCCCGAGCGAACGACATCCTCCGCTTGCCTGAGAGCGTGGTCGCCGCAAGCGAGAACGTGTCCGTCCGGGTTCCAGAACTCAAGTTGCGGTCCGCAGTGCGGACAGGAGTTCGGTTGCGCGTGGAACCTGCGGTTGGCAGGATCGTGGTATTCGCGATCGCATTGGTCACACATCATGAATTTTCTCATCGATGTGTTGGGCCGGTCGTATGGCAAAGCTTCGATGATCGAGAAGCGCGGGCCGCAATTCGTGCAGTTGGTGAACGGGTACCGATAGCGGCGATCGCGGGGATCAAAGATCTCACGAAGACAGTCCGGGCAAGTCGCAATGTCGGGCAGGATGAGCGCCGACTTTTCACCGCTTTCGTCGCTGTAGCGGATCTCGAAGTCTCTGTAGCCGGCCGGATCGAGAATAGCGAACTCCAGACTTTGAATGATCGCGCGCGGCGGCTTTTCTCTTTCGAGTCGGAGAAGAAACTTGCGGACTGACTCTCCCTCTCCCTCGACCTCAAGAA
>DASTFP010000127.1:0-17377 GCA_035719865.1 Terrimicrobiaceae bacterium
TGGTACGCCAGCAGCTACACCGCCTTTCAACTCGTGCTCGGCGATAAGGCGGTGGGGCCGATCCGAAAGGTGGTAGTTCGCGACGGGCACTACGGCCCGAAAGAAGTCGGAGTTGCGCCCGAGTTTCTTTCCTGGCTCACCGATCCCGCCCAGAACGGGGCTGGAGCTCTCGTTGACTTCGGGTGTTACGGTGCGAATCTGATGACCTGGCTGATGCGCGGTGCCGCGCCTCTGACCGTGACGGCGGTCACGCAGCAACTGAAGCGCGACGCCGCCTATGCCCGAGTCGACGACGAGGCAACGATTATCCTCACCTACCCGGACGCCCAGGCGATCATTCAAGGTTCTTGGAACTGGCCTGATCACCGCAAGGATCTGGAGATCTTCGGCACGCACGGCCGCGTCTTCACTTCAGACAGCAAGAATGTCCGGGTGCGCGTAAGGGGAGAGCAGGCGGAGCAGACTATCGCGGCCAGAGAACTGCCGCCGAACCACGCCGACGGTTTCGCCTACCTCGCCGCCGTTGTGCGCGGCACCGAGCAAGTGGCAAGCACCGATCGATCTTCGCTCGCAAACAATCTCACCGTGGTTCGAATCCTCGATGCAGCGCGTCGCTCCTCGGTGACCGGGCACACAATCAATCTGGGTGGGTGAGCCGCCAGGTTGCGCTCACGTAAAATCCGGAATCAAAAAAACTGCGACTAAAGGCTTGAGCCTCGCGAAGGCGCTCAAGAAGCCGATCATGGTTGCTTTTTAAGCAACTGAAGATCGATAGACTCTGCCATCGCCTTGTAGCCAGCATCGTTTGGGTGCAGGTTATCGCCTTTGTCGTACGCCGGGAGCATGCGGGTCGGGTCAGAGGGGTCCCTTACGACTGCATCAAAGTCGATGGCGCCATCAAATGCGCCGCTGTTACGAATCCACTCGTTAACGGCCACCCGCTTGGCTTCCTTGTCTTCGTTGTAATAACCCTCGAGAGGCGTTCCCTTGAAGGCAACCCCAAACGGGGTCAGAGTCGCGCCGATGATCCGCAAGCCGTGGTCATGGGCGCGCGCAATCAATTGCTCGTAGCCATCGATGATATCCTCCGCGGAAGGCGCCGGTGCGCGCGGATCCAGGACGGAATCCGGCCAGCCAATATCGTTGATTCCCATCATGAGAACGACGGTATCCGCATGCGGATGGCTGAGCACATCTTCGTCGAACCTGGCCAGGGCGTTCACGGCCATGCGATCGGAAAGCACCCGCGCCCCGGATATACCCTCATTGAGGACAGCGACAGAAGCGCCATCGGCCGCTTGAAGTCTCTCAGCAAGTAAATCTGGCCAGCGGTGGTTGGCGTCGAGCGTGGAACCATCCCCATCCGTAATCGAGTCGCCGAAAGTCACGATCGCGCGCGCGTCGAACGGCGCGTCGACCAGAACACCACTGAGGAACAATCGAGATTCGGTTTTGGAATCCGGCTTGATCTCGGCGTCGCTGACCTTGTTTCCGGCGACAATATAGGCAGTCTGGCGACCGTCCCAATGCATTGTCGTCGTCGGCGTTACCTCCGGGAAATAGAGGCTGACTGCAATGCTGCCGAGGGGGGGCACCGAGAGCTCCACCGGGTCGCTGACAATCAGAGCACCGGGAGGAATAGAGAACGATTCATTGCCGCTGAAGGTCAATACTTTGTCCGATCCCTCCTTGATCGCGGAACCTTTATCCGAGAGGGCGACACGCGCGGCTCCAATCAGCAGGGGCTGTGAGCCATATTCATTCGAAAGCACAACGCGCACCTGCTTGCCGCCAATCGAGACGCGCGCTATTTGGCGAATCGTCTGATTCCAAAGGTTGCGCAGGAAATTGATGGGTGCCAGAAAATCTGTATCCCATACCGGCTGCGGGCTCGCCGCCCAAGTTCCGATCCAACTGCCGTTGGCGCCGGCTCGGACGGAAGCAATTGGGAGCAACGCGAATGCGAGCGCCGTGGCGATACTGTACCCGAACCCGAACGCCCGACGTCTTTGTTTCTCATGGATCCAAACGGAACTTTCGGGTGCTGACGGGAGGTGCTTGCTGAATCGGGTGCATGTTTTTATAGGGGAAGCCAAAGAGTCCTGTATTCCAGAATCATCGAACGAGTCAACCTTCGGCGTCACTGATGACGGGGGAGCCTTTCATCGCACGGACGCACGTCGATTCAAGTTCGCGGCGCCAGGACCTCAAGGGCGCCTTGCTTTCCGCCCTCACCGCTGTAGCGCGGGGACCGGGGCAGAAACAATTTCTGCGTGGCGTCCGGAAACTCATCTTTCAGCTTCAGTTCCCGTCGTAGACTTTGACGAGAACGGCGGTATTGTGGCCGCCGAAGCCGAACGAGTTGTTGATCGCAACGCGTACCTTACTCTGGCGCGCCGTGTTCGGGACGTAGTCAAGGTCGCACTCGGGATCGGCGGTTTCGAGATTGATTGTCGGTGGTATGACCCCGTGTTTGATCGCGAGGGCACAGATGGCCAGTTCGATGCTGCCGGCGGCACCAAGGAGATGGCCGATCATAGATTTCGTGGAGCTGATCGCCACCCGATACGCGTCCTCGCCGAGCGCGAGCTTGATCGCGCGCGTCTCGCAAACGTCGCCAATGGGCGTCGAGGTCGCATGGGCATTGATGTAGTCGACCTCGTCGGCGTTTACCTTTGCATGCCGCATGGAAATCTTCATCGCGCGCGCCACGTCTCGCCCACCCGGGTGGGGCTGCGTCATATGGTAACCGTCCGCCGTGCACCCGTAGCCGGCGAGCTCGCAATAGATTTGCGCGCGCCGGTTGCGGGCGTGTCGGAGTTCTTCGAGGACCAGAACTCCCGCGCCTTCTCCCATGACGAAACCGTCCCGGTCCCGATCAAAGGGCCGGCTCGCCCTCTCTGGCTCGGCATTCCGCAGGCTCAGGGCTTTCATCGCTGAAAAGCCTGCCACGCCAACCGGCGTGATCGTCGCCTCGCATCCGCCCGCCAGGAAGAGATCGGCGTCGCCGCATTTGATTGTCCGCCAGGCCTCCCCGACCGAGTGGCCGCCGGTGGCGCAGGCGGAAACGATGCAAATATTGGGACCTGCCAAACCAAGTTCCTGCGCAACCAGCACGCTCGCGGCGTTTCCCATCATGCGTGAAATGGCAAAAGGGGAGAGGCGCGAGGGACCGTGCTCGATAAGGCAGTGAGCCGCACTTTCCAGGCTTTCGAGTCCACCGATTCCGGTCCCGATCGACACCGCGAAGCGGTCGCGCCGGACCGCATCTAATTCCAGGCCGGATTCGTCCAAGGCCATTTTCGAAGCGGCCATGGCGAACTGCATGAAGCGGTCCGACCGCTCGATGAGCTTCGCATCCCGATAATACGGTATCGGGTCAAATCCGGTGACCTCGCCCGCAATCTTGCAAGGATAGTTCGTCGCGTCAAAAGCCGAGAAGCGGCGAATGCCGCTCCGGCCTTCCACCGAGCCTCTCCAAAATTCACCAGTGTTCGTTCCGTTCGGGGCAACCACGCCTATCCCGGTAATGACAACTCTACGCTCCTCCATACCTCTCTCCTGCGAAAACCTCGCCAGGTTTCATAATTTCCCCGTCAGCCTATTATATTATGCCCATAATGCAATAATGTTTTGCTCCGCGGAAAGCTTACAACGTCTCGACAGCGGCCAGAAAGTCCTGACTCGCCAGACGCGGTGTGTTTTCATGGATCTCCGTCGAGTAGCCGTTCATCAGAAGATTTTCGAGCGTAAATCCGCGAGACCGATGGGGATGAAGCAGGGGTTCACCGGAATCTCACTGGAGCTTTGGCATGCTGATCCCGATGAAATAATCGTCAGCCTGATCTTCACCATTTCGAAGCGACTGTAGCGGCCTAATGCAACGTCCATGGCGCAAAGTAATCGAGGAGGATCAGGCGGACCGGCTGGGGCGAATCAGACCTGTATTTCTCCACCGAGCGCCGCACGGCGCTGAATTTGCTCATAGACCCGAATCGGAAACCATCACTCAGCGGACGGAAAAAGTCGTCTTGATGGCTGGGCAGAACGTAGCGTGGGCGGAGCCGCCGGAGCGCGGGCACCAGTCTCTTGCGCGAGTCGGGAAGAGAGACGCCCAGGATCGCCAGATCGACCGGCCCGAGCTCCATCGGAGGCAGTGCCGCCGGTGTGCCGCCGGAGTCCACATAGATCCGCTTCCCGCCGATCTGAACCAGGAAGGCAAGGGGCTCGCCGCAAACCCAGTCCGAAGGTCGGACGGGTGCTCTTTGGGGCACCGATGCACGCACTCCGGGAAACGGCATTACACCGAAAATCAGGTCGTGAACGGCCGGCAGGACCTGAACCAGCACACCTCCAACGCGCACGGAGTTGCCCGCCCTCACAGGAACAGTGTCCGACCCGGATACGCCGGCGGCTTCCGACAAATGACAACTCGTGGGCGTGGCGACAACGCGCGCTTTAGTCCGGCTCGCGATCTCGGGCACGTCAAGAAGATGATCGAAATGACCGTGCGTCACGAGGATCGCGTCGATCCTGTTGGGCAGGCGAGCCAACCCCAAACGGATTCGAGAAATGTTCGATTTGATCGGACTATTCAATGCCACGGGCACCAGGCCAATTCGAGAGAAATACGGATCGATCAAGATCGCCGAGTCGCTCGATTCGAAAAGGTAACCGTTCGTGCCGAGGTAGGTCACTCGCACGCCTGAGAGGGGAGGAGCCACCGAGGGCGAAACCGCCGCGGGATCCGACACCACGAGCGAACGATCGAGCCTCGAATCCGCGGGTTGGACACCCCACCCGCAGAATGCGGCCACGACAATCAAGACGACCATGCCGGTTCGAATTGGTGCAAACACTTTCATAGGACGAACCTTAGAAGACTAATCGCCCGCGGGCGAGACGCGGCACGCCGCTTGTGCCAGCCGGCCCTTCTCGGGCAATTGGCAGAAGGCTCACCAAACGCTGTAACGCGTCGCGGCCATGGCCGCTCCGACTCCTGCGCACGCTGCTTGATCGCGACGCGTGGCCATTTAGCCCGGGTGAAGCTTCGTCGAAAACGAAAGCCGCCCCGAGTCTCCTCGGGGCGGCTTGATTTTGGTTGACGAACCACGCGCGCCTTTGGCGCGTGGCGGTCCGACGTGTTGGGATTAGTAGTCCATTCCGCCCATTCCGCCGCCCGGAGGCATTGGAGGCGTCTTCTCCTTTTCCGGGATCTCGGTCACGAGAGCCTCAGTGGTCAGGAGCAGACCGCTGATGGAAGCGGCGTTCTGCAGCGCGGTGCGAGCGACCTTGGTCGGGTCGACCACACCTGCCTTAACGAGGTCTTCGTATTCGGCAGTGGCTACATTGTAGCCTTCGTTGCCCTTGCGTCTCTTGACCTCCTGCACGATGAGTGCACCCTCTTTGCCGGCGTTGTCCGCCAGCGTGCGGAGGGGTTGCTCAATCGCACGGCGAACGATCTCGAGCCCGATCTTTTCGTCACCTTCGACGCCGAGGGTGTCGAGGACCTTCTGCGCGCGAATGAAGGCGACTCCGCCGCCGGGAACGATCCCTTCCTCTACGGCCGCACGGGTCGCATGAAGGGCGTCTTCGACGCGGGCTTTCTTCTCTTTCATCTCCGTTTCGGTCGCGGCGCCGACATTGATTACCGCTACGCCGCCGGCGAGCTTCGCCAGACGCTCCTGGAGCTTTTCGCGATCGTAATCGCTGGTCGTCTCCTCGATCTGGCGGCGAATCTGATTTACACGCCCCTGGATGTCCGCGTTCTTGCCTTCGCCTTCGATGATGGTGGTGTTTTCCTTGTCAACGGCAATACGCTTAGCCTTTCCGAGATCGTCAAGCGAGATGTTCTCAAGCTTGATGCCGAGGTCTTCGGTGATGCAACGTCCGCCGGTTAGAACCGCGATGTCTTCAAGCATGGCCTTGCGGCGGTCGCCGAAGCCAGGAGCCTTGACGGCTGCGACCTGCAGCGTGCCTCGCAGCTTGTTGACAACGAGCGTCGCGAGTGCCTCGCCCTCGACATCTTCGGCGATGATCAGGAGCGGTTTGCCGGCCTTTGCCACCTTCTCGAGAAGAGGCAGCATGTCCTTGAGACTGCTGATTTTCTTCTCGTGGATCAGGATGTAGGCGTTCTCAAGAGCCACCTCAAGGTTTTCGGCATTTGTCACGAAGTAGGGCGAAAGGTAGCCCTTGTCGAACTGCATGCCTTCAACGACGTCGAGGGTCGTCTCGATGCTCTTGGCTTCTTCAACGGTGATCGTGCCGTCCTTGCCGACCTTGTCCATCGCATCAGCGATAATCTGGCCGATGGTGGTATCCCAGTTCGCGGAAACGGTGGCGACCTGAGCGATCTCGGAGCTGTCCTTGACCTTCTTGCTGATCTTGGCGAGTTCCGCGACGATGGCTTCAACGGCTTTGCCGATGCCGCGCTGGAGGCTGGTCGGGTTGGCGCCCGCGGTCACGTTCTTCAGGCCTTCGCGATAAATCGCTTCGGCAAGCAGAGTGGCCGTGGTGGTTCCGTCACCGGCTATATCGCTGGTCTTGCTGGCGACCTCGCGGACGAGTTGAGCGCCCATGTTTTCATAGGAGTCCTCGAGCTCGATTTCCTTGGCGACGGTCACGCCGTCCTTGGTGATGGTCGGGCTGCCGAATTTCTTGTCGAGAATGACGTTGCGACCGGAAGGTCCCAGAGTGGCCTTCACGGCTTTCGCCAGCTTCTCGATGCCGCGGAGCAATGCGTGCCGCGCGGATTCGTCAAACGAGAGTTGTTTGGCTGCCATAGATTTTTCTGATGAGTAGTTTGGTTATCCAATGATGCCGAGGATATCGTCCTCGCGCATGATCAGGTAGCTTTCGTTATCGATTTTAACTTCTGTGCCGCCGTATTTGGAAATGAGGACTTTGTCCCCTTTTTTTACGGTAAACTCGATGAGCTTTCCATCATCGTCACGTTTGCCCGTTCCGAGGGCGACAACTTCCCCTTCCTGGGGCTTTTCCTTGGCGGTATCAGGAATGATAATACCGCCCTTCCTTACTTCTTTCTCTTCAAGCGGGTGCACGAGCACACGATCGCCGAGAGGCTTAATGTTCACATTTGCCATAGGGCTGTGGGTGTCTTTATTTGTGTGTTGGTTGGTTTTTAACGTTTATCCAGCGCCCCGCAAAAGCGTAGGCCCGGACGGTTGTTAAAGGCTTCGATCAGCTCTTTTTCTTGTCCTCGTCGACCATTTCGAACTCGGCGTCCACGACGTCGGAGTCCTTCTTCTCGGTTCCGGCGGACGGGCCTTCGGAGGGTTCGGGCTGCGGACCGGTCTGCGCGGAGGCTTTTTTGTAAAGCTCGGCACTGACCTCTTGGAACTTCGCCTGCAAGGAATCGAAGGACCCCTTGACCGCGTCGTTGTCATTGCCCTTGAGCGACTCGCGAACTTCGGCAATGGCGTCTTCGAGCGACTTTTTCGTCGCCCCATCCAGCTTATCGCCCAGTTCCTTGAGCTGCTTCTCGGCCTGATAAGCGAGGTTGTCGGCGTTATTGCGAAGTTCGATGCCTTCCTTGGCCTTGCGATCTTCGTCCGCATGGCTTTCCGCCTCGCGTTGCATCCGATCGACTTCGTCTTTGGTCAAACCGCTGGAGCCAGTAATCGAGATCTTTTGCTCCTTGCTCGTTCCAAGATCTTTGGCGCTGACGTTGAGGATGCCGTTGGCATCGATGTCAAAAGTCACCTCGATCTGAGGCACGCCGCGGGGAGCTGGAGGAATGCCGTCCAGGTGGAAGGTGCCCAGCTGCTTGTTGTCGCGGCTGAGCGGCCGTTCGCCTTGCAGCACTTTAATTTCCACCCCCGGCTGGCTATCGCTATAGGTTGAAAAAATCTGGGACTTGCGGGTCGGTATCGTCGTATTGCGCGGAATCATTCCAGTGGCAATACCCCCAGCGGTCTCGATGGCGAGGGTCAGCGGGGTGACATCGAGCAAGAGAACATCCTTCACGTCGCCCTTGAGCACGCCTCCCTGGATTGCCGCGCCCACGGCCACAACTTCATCGGGGTTCACACCTTTGTGGGGCTCCTTGCCGATCAGGGATCTTGCCGTGTCAACGACCTTTGGCATCCGCGTCATGCCGCCGACGAGCACCAACTCGTCGATAATGTTCGCGCTCCATTTCGCATCGTTCAAACAATCCTTCACGGGCTTGACGGTGCGTTCAAAGAGGTCGTCGGTCAGTTGCTCCAGCTTGGAACGAGTCAGCTTCTTCTGAATATGTTTCGGACCGGTCTGGTCCGCGGTAACAAACGGCAGGTTGATCTCGTATTCCTGAGTCGAGGAAAGCGCGATTTTCGCCTTTTCGGATTCCTCCTTGATACGTTGAACGGCGTCAGGCTGTTTGGAAAGATCGATGCTCGTGTCTTTCTTGAACTCGTCGATGATCCAATCCATCAAGCGATTGTCCCAATCGTCACCACCGAGGTGCGTGTCGCCATTGGTCGCCGCTACCTGGAAGACGCCGTCGCCGATCTCCAGAGCAGAAATGTCGAACGTGCCGCCTCCGAGATCGTACACGGCGATCTTCTCATCCTTTTTCTTGTCGAGGCCATACGCCAGCGAAGCGGCGGTCGGCTCATTGATGATGCGCAGAACCTCCAGACCCGCGATCTTCCCGGCGTCCTTTGTCGCGTTGCGTTGCGAGTCGTTGAAGTAAGCGGGAACGGTGATGACTGCCTGACCGATTTTTTCCCCGAGTTTCGCTTCGGCATCTGCCCGAAGTTTCGCAAGGATCATGGCCGAAATCTCCGGAGGGCTAAACCGCTTTCTCTCCCCGCCGACCTCGACTTCAATGTGCGCGTCGCCGTTGGATGCCTCCACGACTTTGTAGGGAACACGCTTCGTCTCATCCTGAACTTCGGAATATTTGCGACCCATGAAGCGCTTCACGGAAAAGACAGTATTCTGCGAATTAGTGACCGCCTGGCGCTTTGCCGCCTGGCCAACCAGCCGCTCGCCCGTCTTCGAAAATGCCACCACCGACGGTGTCGTGCGAGCTCCCTCGGAATTTTCCAATACCACGGGCTCCCCACCCTCCATCACGGCCATGCACGAGTTTGTGGTGCCCAAATCGATTCCTAGAATCTTAGACATAACAGTAAAAAAGCACTTTTCGTGGAGCAATGAACGTTCCCAAGTCGGACTAGTAATCGTAACACGTTCTTTACGAGAATATTAAAATCTCAAAGCCGATCCTAAGTCACATCTAGATTGCGCCATTATGTCGCTTCAATGCCCCGTGGTCATGACAGAATGACGCTCAGCGTGTCTCAGCAAATATGCCTGGAACCCGAGCGGGCACGGATTTTACTCGCCACGAACGCAAGCGTTCGAGCGCCAGGTAGACAACCGGGGTCGTGAAGAGAGTGAGCGCTTGGGACACGAGGAGGCCGCCGACAATGGCGATGCCCAGCGGGCGGCGAAGCTCAGAGCCTGTGCCGAGGCCAATCGCCAGAGGCAAAGCGCCGAACAGCGCGGTGAGAGTCGTCATCATGATCGGGCGAAAGCGAACGAGACACGCCTGATAGATGGCCTCTTCGGCGGCCAGATGACGACTGCGCTGGGCCTCAAGGGCAAAATCGACCATCATTATCGCGTTCTTCTTGACGATGCCAATGAGCAGGATGATTCCGATCATCGCCACTATCGAAAGCTCAAACCCCGTGATCTGGAGAGCCAAAAGCGCACCGAGTCCGGCACTTGGCAGAGTGGAGAGAATGGTTATGGGGTGAACGAGACTTTCGTAGAGCATGCCAAGCACGATGTAGACAGCAACCAACGCCGCAAGGATGAGGATCGGCTGATTGGCGACCGATTCCTGAAAGACTTGCGCGCTTCCGGCAAAGCCTCCGCTAATGGAAGCCGGCAAATTGATGTCGCGCACGGCCTGCTCGATGGCTTGTGTAGCGCGTTCGAGGGACGCGCCCGCGGCGAGATTAAACGAAACTGTGACCGCCGCAAATTGTCCCTGGTGATTGACCGCGAGCGGCACGTTGGCGACCTCGTAGCGGGCAATGCTGCTTAGCGGCACCATCTGTCCGTCCGCCGCCCGAACGAAAACCTTGTCCAGCGCCCGGGGATCATCCTGAAACTTCGGGTCGGCTTCGAGCACAACGCGGTATTGATTCTGTGGGCCGTACATTATGGAAACCTGGCGTTGTCCGAAGGAACTGTAGAGAGTGGAGTCGATGGCTTCAGGTTGAATTCCCAGCCGACCCGCCGCATCCCGGTCGATTACGACATTGGCCTGCAGGCCCTGGAACTGTTGATCGGTATTCACGTCGGTAAGCTCCGGAGCCTTTTTGAGCCGCTCGACAAGCTTGGGCGCCCAAGTATTCAGCTCCTCCAGGTCAACGCTTCGAAGAGTGTACTGATAGAGGGCCTTTGCAGACCGGCCGCCGGCCCGAATATCCTGCACGGGTTGGAGAAAGAGGGAAATGCCCGGCACCTGCGCCGTGCTGGCGCGCAGTCTCGCGATGACCGCATCGACTGGAGGACGTTGATTCGAGGGCTTTAGTGCGATGAACATTCGCCCGTTGTTTTGCGGGCCGCCCCCTCCTGAGCCAAGAAACGAGCCCACCGTCGCAATGGCGGGATCTGCGAGCAGGAGATCAACGATCTGCTTCTGTTTTCTCGCCATTTCAGCGAAGGAAATGTCCTGCGCCGCTTCCGTCGTGCCGAACATCAAGCCGGTATCCTGTTGGGGAAAGAAACCTTTGGGCGTCACCCCGTAGAGCCACACCGTGGCGCCAAGCGTCAGAGCAGTCAGCGTTTGCGCGAAGAGCCGATGCCGCAACACCCAGCGCAGGGCGAGCGCGTAGCCATTCTGCAACTTTGAGGAAATGCGCGAACCGTCGCGGGAGGCCTGGGGACGCTCTCGCAGGAACTGCCCGCAGAGCGTCGGCGTCAGCGTGAGAGAAACAACCGCGGACACCAGAATCGAGGCGCTCAACGTCACCGCGAACTCGCGAAACAAGCGGCCGATCAATCCCCCCATGAGCAGTATTGGAATGAATACTGCCACCAGGGAGAGAGTGATGGAGATGACCGTAAAGCCGATCTGCCTGGCGCCATTCAAGGCTGCCTGAGGCGGTTTCTCCCCATCTTCGATATGCCGGACGATATTCTCGATCACCACGATGGCATCATCGACCAGGAATCCCACAGCCACCGTGAGAGCCATCAGCGAAATGTTGTCGAGGCTGAATCCGCAAAGCCACATGACGGCAAACGTTCCCGCCAGGGCCAAGGGCACCGTGACCCCCGCGATGAATGTCGGCCAGAAGCGCCGCAGGAAAAGTGCCATCACCGCGATGACCAGGGCAATCGTCAGGACGAGGGTAAATTGGACATCGTGCACTGAAGCGCGAATGGTCTGCGTGCGATCACTCAATATGCTGACCTCAACTCCGGGCGGGAGCCATCTTCGAATTTGCGGCAGCAGGTTGCGAATCTCATCGACCACGGCAATGACGTTCGCGTCGGCCTGTTTCATCACCGGCAGCAGAACGGCGCGCTCGGTGTTAAACCAACCTGCCTGGCGCGTGTTTTCAGTGCCATCAGTGACATTCGCGATGGACCCCAGCTGAACCGGAGCGCGATTGCGCTCGGCCACGACGAGCGGGCGATAGCTCTCCGCGCCGAAAATCTGGTCATTCGCGGACACCATCAGGCTTTTGCCCGCATCTTCGATGCTTCCTTTCGGCAGGAGCTGATTGGTGCTCTCAAGAAAAGCACGCACCTCCTCCATGCTCATTCCCATGGCAGCCAGGGCCGCCGGATTCACCTGCACACGCACGGCGGTTTTTGCTCCTCCGAACACTCCGACTTGACTGACGCCCGGCAACTGGCTGAGGCGTTGCGACACGACCTGGTCGGCGAGATTGTAGACTTCCGAGAGTCGCATCGTCTGCGAAGTCATCGCGAGAACGACGACCGGAGAATCAGCCGGGTTGTACTTGCGGTAGGTAGGCGGACTCGGCAAGTTGGCAGGCAGATCGCGCGCGGCGGCGTTGATGGCTGCCTGGACGTCGCGCGCCGCATCATCCACGTTGCGGCTCAGATCGAATTGCACGGTAACGTTTGTTCCGCCCAGCGAGCTTACCGAGGTCATCTCCGTCACCCCGGCTATCTGGCCCAGCCGTCGCTCGAGAGGCGCCGCGAGCGAGCTCGCCGCCGTGGCCGGATCCACGCCCGGGAGAGACGCGCTCACGCCGATTGTCGGGAAGTCCACCTGCGGCAGCGGAGCCACGGGCAGAAAGAAATACGCCGTCGACCCAAGCAGCAGCAGCCCGATCGCCAGCAAGGATGTGCCTACCGGGCGATGGATGAACGGGGCTGAAACGTTCATGACGCCGCTGGCTGAAGGGCGCCCGAGGCCTCGCGGGATTTCGTTCGCAGCGCTATCCAGCTCTCGAACCGGGAGAGAGCGAGGTAGATCACCGGTGTTGTGTAGAGCGTCAGAAACTGCGAGAGCAGCAGGCCGCCAACAATCGTGATTCCAAGCGGATTGCGAAGTTCCGAACCGGTGCCGGTCTCCAGAGCCATTGGCAGCGCGCCGAGAAGAGCGGCCGCCGTCGTCATCATGATCGGCCTAAAGCGAAGCAGGCAGGCTTGGTAAATCGCGTCGCGCGCCGGGAGTCCGCGTTCGCGGCGCGCCTCGAGAGCAAAGTCGATCATCATGATCGCGTTTTTCTTGACGATGCCGATCAGGAGCACCACGCCGATCAATGCGACGAGCGAGAAATCCATGCCGGCGATCTCCAGCGCCAGAAGGGCCCCCACCCCTGCGCTGGGCAACGTGGAAAGAATCGTCAGGGGGTGAATGTAACTCTCATAGAGGACGCCGAGGACGATGTAGATGACGACTATCGCGGCCAGAATGAGGAACGGCTCGCTGGCGAGTGACGAGCGAAACTCCGCCACACTGCCAACGAATTCGGCAGCGATCGTTTCCGGCATCCCGATCTCTTGCCGTGCCTGCTCAATGGCCCGCACAGCTTGTCCCAGCGAATAACCCGCTCCAAGATTGAAGGACAAGGTCAGAGAGGGGAACTGTCCCTGATGCGTTATTACCAGCGGCGTGGTCCTTATCTGCGCCGTCGCGATGGTGCTGAGGGGCACCAGGCTGCCGGTGCTCGACCGGACGTAGATCTTATCCAAATCGTTCACGGAACTGCGAAACTCCGGGGGCACTTCCAGCACGACCCGGTATTGATTAAGCTGCGTGAAGATTACCGAGATTTGTCTCTGGCCAAAGGCGTCATAAAGAGTGTTGTCGATCGCTTCGATCGGAACGTTGAGGCGCGAGGCGCGCGTTCGGTCGATCTCCACGTGAAGCTGGAGACCGCTCGTCTGCTGGTCACTCGCGACATCAGCCAACTCGGACCGCTTCCTCAGCTTCTCCACCAACCTCGGACCCCATTCCCCGAGCTCCGCAGCATCGGAATCCTCAAGGATATACTGATATTGTGTGCGGCTCGTCCGGGTGTCGATCTGAAGATCCTGGGCGGCTTGGAAAAACACGTCGACACCTTCGAGGCCCGCCACCGCTGTGCGGAGGCGGGTGATGATCTCTCCGGCGCTCGATTCGCGGGCCTCGCGCGGCCTGAGAACTACGTAAAGCCGCCCTGTGTTCGGCGTGGAATTCACCGTGCCGGCGCCGACAAAGGCCGCCACGCGCTCGACATCAGGATCCTGGCGCACGACGTTCGTGACCGTCCGCTGCAGCGCCAGCATGGCCGGAAACGAAATGTCCTGCGCGGCGTCGGTGACGCCGATGAGCAGACCCGTGTCCTGCTGAGGCAAGAGGCCCTTTGGGACGTAGACATAGAGGATGGCCGTCGCCACGAGAGTGCCCGCCGCGACGAGGAGGGTGGCGCGCTGGTGGCGCAGCACCCAGGTTAACGAGCGCTCGTACCAATGAAGCAGCCGATCAAAACTCCTTTCGAAAAATCGCTGCAGAGCATTTTCCCGCTGCTCGTCCTCCCGTCGCAACATTTTCGCGCACATCATGGGTGTCAACGTCAGTGAGACAAAAGCTGAGACTGCCACCGCCGTGCTCAACGTGATGGCAAACTCCCGGAAGAGCCTTCCAACAATGCCCGACATGAACAAGAGAGGGATAAAGACGGCGATCAGCGACAGACTGAGCGAAATGACCGTAAAGCCGATTTGCTTCGATCCCTTCAGCGCCGCTTCGAAGGGATGGTCTCCTTTCTCGATATGTCGAAAGATGTTCTCGACCATCACGATCGCATCATCCACGACGAAACCCGTGGAGATCGTTAGAGCCATCAGCGAGAGATTGTCGAGGCTGAAGCCCGCCAAATACATCACCGCAAAAGTGCCCAGCAGGGAAAGCGGCAACGCCACGCTGGGAATGATGGTCGCGCGCAGCCGCCGGAGAAACATGAACAGCACCAGGACAACCAGCCCGATGGTTAGAACGAGCGTGAACTGCACGTCCCGCACGGACGCCCGAATCGTCTCGGTGCGGTCGGAGAAGATCGAAAGATCGATGCCGGCCGGAAGGGACGCGCTGAGCCGGGGGAGAATTTTTTTCACCCGCTCGACTGTCTCGATGATGTTGGCCCCAGGCTGCCGCTGGATATCCAGCAGGACGGCTGGCTGGTAGCTTTCCTGCGGCGTTGAAAGCCATGCGGCCAGCCGGCTGTTCTCGACGCCATCCTCGACGTTCGCCACGTCCTGCAAACGCACGGGAGCCCCATTCCGATAGGCGAGAATGATCGGCTTGAAGTCCTCGGCCTTGAGAATCTGATCGTTCGAACCCACCGTGAAGGCCTGCTGTTTGCCATCGAAGCTCCCCTTCGGAGCGTTGACGTTGGCCTGGGAAATGGAGGTGCGAACGTCCTCCAGGCTCAGCCCCTGCGCCGAGAGCGCTGAAGGGTTCACCTGAACACGGACCGCCGGCTTTTGATTGCCCTGAATCGTCACGAGCCCGACACCGCTCACCTCGCTCAGCTTTTGCGCAAGGATCGAGTCGGCGTAATCGTTCACTCTCTCCAGCGGCAGGTTCTCCGATGTTATCGCCAGCGTGAGGATAGGAGTGTCAGCGGGGTTGACCTTGTTGAAGGTCGGTGGATTAGGCATGTCCTCGGGCAGTAGTCCGCCCGCAGCGTCGATGGCCGCCTGCACGTCCTGGGCGGCCTCGTCGATCTTCCGTCCAAGCACAAACTGCAGCGTAATTGCCGACGTGCCGAACGAACTCACCGAACTCATGGAGGACAGGCCGCTGATCTGACCGAACTGCTTTTCAAGGGGAGCGGTCACCAGAGAGGCCATCACCTGAGGATCCGCGCCGGGATACTGGGAAACGACCTGGATCGTGGGAAAGTCGACGGTCGGCAGCGCCGATACGGGAAGAAATCGGTAGCCAAGAAGGCCCACCAGCACCACGCCAGCCATCAGGAGCGACGTCGCGACTGGGCGTCTGACGAAAGGCTCCGAGATATTCACCGGGTGGCGGGATTTCCCGGGTCAGCGCTCGCCGCGAGGTCCTTCGTGACCTGGACGGTCGCCCCGGGCTGAAGACGATACTGGCCATCCACGACAACCTGGTCCCCGGCTTCGAGGCCGGACTCCACCAAAGTCCGGTCATCCTCTGTCGCGCCCACCTTCACTGGACGCATGTCAGCCTTCTTCTCAGCGTCCAACACATACACGTAGGAACCGCTGGGACCCCGCTGGATCGCTTTTGCGGGCACCGTCACGGCCCCGGCCTTCGTGCCCAGCAGCAGGCGCACATTGACAAATTGCCCGGGCCACAAGTCGTAGCTGCTGTTGGCGAAGACCGCCTTCAGCTTCACGGTTGCGGTGGTCGAGTCGATCTGGTTGTCAACAACTTCCAGGGTTCCTTCGGCAAGAGTGGACAGGTTGTCGCGATCCAGGGCCAGGACCTGCAGGCTCTTGCTCTGCTGAAGAGCATCACGAACACTTCTCAAATCCTGCTGAGGCAGCGTGAATACAACGGAAATGGGCTGGACCTGGTTGATTGTGAGGAGGCCCGAGGTGTCGGTGCTCCGCACGATGTTGCCTGGGTCCACCAGGCGAAGTCCGACTCGCCCGGAAATCGGCGCGATGATGCGCGTGTAATCGAGTTGGGTTCGCGCACTCTCGACGGCGGCCTGGTCCGCAGCGACCAGCGCCTGCAACTGATCCACGGTATACTTTTGCGTGTCGTAGGTCTGCTGATCGACAACGCTGTTCTTCAGCAACATTGTGTTCCTCCCCAAAGCGACTCTGGCGTTCGCCAATTGCGCCTCGTCTTGCGCTTTCTTGGCCAACGCCTGATCGAGTTGCGCCTGATACGTGCGAGGATCGATCTGTGCGAGCAAATCTCCCTTCTGCACATTCTGTCCCTCCTGAAAAAAGATCTGCTGCAGCTCGCCGTCGACGCGCGCGCGCGACGTCACGCTGTTGTACGCCTGCACCGTGCCAAGCGCATTTAAGTAAACGGGAAAATCACGGCGCTCCGCCTGGCCGGCCACCACAGGGACGGGTCCGCGCAACGCGCCGCGAGCCTGCGCATCCTCCCGGCCTCCGTTTTCCGTCGTGCGAATCCTCCAGACAAAAAGACCTCCCCCAATCAAACCCAGCAAGATCATCCAGCGCGCGATTCGCCAGCTCATCGGAGACGGCCGACGACCCTCGGCGGCGATATCGCGCGCAAGCGCCTGCGAAGACCGGACCTCATTCCCAACCATACCCGATTGAATCGCCCCCGACCGCTTTTGTTCTAAGATTTATTCTCCCCGCAACCTCCAAAATTGACTTTCGCCATAAAAATGAATACATATTCATCAAATGAACGGTCGTTCGGGAAGAGCCGCGTCGCAACGCGTTTCTCACCGAGGCAGGGAACGCGGCGCGCGCCGAAGACGGATTCTGGAAGCTGCCGAAGCGGTTTTCAGCGCCCGCGAGTATCATGAGGCGTCGATCAACGAAATTGCGATGCGCGCGGAGCTCGCGACGGGCACGATTTATCTCTACTTCAGCGACAAGGCGGACCTCTACGGAAGCGTGATTCTGGGGAAGATGAACGAGGTCGTGGGCCGGGTGAAGGCTGCCCTTGGTTCGCACGAGTCGGCAAAGGTTTGTCTTCGCGCCGCGGTTCACGCGCTCTTTGCGTACCACGATTCCAACCGCCCCTTCTTTGAGCTTTTTCTTCATCAGCATCAAATGGCGTCTTCTCCCCTGAACGAGAGGCACTGGAGAGAAATGGAGGATTTGAAGCGGCGGAATCTGGGTTTAATCGAAGATTGCATCGTGCGCGGCCAGGCCGGCGGAGAACTCAGGCCGGGCAATCCGCGCTTGTTCG
>DASTFP010000128.1:0-3264 GCA_035719865.1 Terrimicrobiaceae bacterium
TCTGCGTGAATTCCTTCTGAGAGACAGCAAGAACGCCTCCCGAGTAATCGATCACCAAGGCGCGAGAACTGGTGGTGCCTTGGTCCAAGGCTAGAAGATAATCAGGCATGATAATTCAAGGTTGCGCCCTACGGGCGCAGGGAATCTCGAGCACCCATGGTTCGTTCGGGAAGAATATTTTCCTCATAAGCGTGGAGCAGGAGTTCCAGAGCGGCGATCTCATGCCGGATGGACTCGCCCTCGCTGGTATCGGCCACACGGCGGGGCGGATCGAACACGCGCATGGCGTGAATCTTCGGAATGATATCCGAACCTTGCGTGATCGCCTCGCTGATCGATTCAAAATGGTGGTGCTGGGCGATGTAGGTCCGATTCGCATCGAGAACCAGAGTGAATCCTTTGTCCCCATACACTTCAGAAAATGCCCCATCGATCGTGATGGCTTGCCGGCTGGCTTTGATGGGTGATTCGCCCTTCTCGATCTTCACGGGAACGTGGCCGTTGACGATGAGCCCGTGCTCCCGATCGACGCCAAAGTCTGCCAAAATTCTCCGGCAGAATTCCTTCTCGTGGATGAGCTTGAAATAGGGATTCTTCGTTTCAACCCGCGCTTCCTTCTCCGCAACGAAGTAGTTCTCGAATGTCGAGATCTTGTCCTTTCCGAAAAGCGGCGAAAGCGGACCGCCCCAGAGGTACCAAAGCATGTCGAGGTGACGTTGCTCCTTGTGACGGAACGCCCGGTGCACCACGTGGGTGAGTGCGTCAAAAAGCGCGCGTCCGCGGTGCTCGACGCCATCAACGCGAAGCGGGAGGAAATTCCCCGACGCATCCACTGGCACACAGCCGTGAAAAATCAGGTTATAATCACGCACCAGGTACATCGAACCCTTCTGCTCGACGTAGCGCATCTGATCCCGAAGCGTCTGGCTTTGCAGGAAGGAATGCCTCAGCTGCGCCATGCATTCTTCCTCCTCGGGCGAAAGCGCGTAAGGGTCGCTCCAATCAATGGTGGGCAGGTTCCGATCGAGCATGGCATAACGGTTCCCGTCGATCGCCACCGTCCAATCCTTGCGGTCGATCTGATGAAGAAGGTTGCGATGCTCGAGATGAAAATCGGGATTCCGCCGGATGGTCTGGCTTTCGAGCTTGAACTGAATGATCGCCATCGCCTTCTGCATCTGCCTCATCGAAAGCTCGTCGCGAATCCCCCGGCCATGGCACGAAAAGCATGTCGCCGGATCGTCAGACCAGACTGTCCGCACCAGTTTCTCGACTGGCGCCATCGGGATCCCGTAGCCCATCTCGAGCTGAAAGAGTCGCTGGTAGCGCAGCGAAACGCGCAAAACGGTGGCGATACAAGCCTCATGGCCGAGCGCGGCTCCCATCCAGGATACGTCGTGATTTCCCCAGGTGATCGAAACCTTGGGCTGGCGCATCACGTAATCGATCGCCTTGTCGATGCGCGGACCACGGTCGCCGAAATCGCCCGCGACAATCAGCTCGGAAAAGAGCAGGTTGCGGATGATGCGCGCCATCAGTCGCAGGAACGTCAGCTCCTGCTCATGCTCGACAAACTGGTCGAGCATCGAATCAATATAGTCATCGGACCGTTCGAGGTAAGCGCAGAACAGAAGTTCGCGAAACAGCGTCTGGTAATGGAAAGGAAAAACCTGCTCGATGGCCTCCATGCTGTAATGGCGCGAAATCTGTCGCAGCAGCTCGATCTCCAGCCGGGTCTGACGCCGAAGAAAGTTCCGGCGAGCGGCGGCGTCAGGAAGCCGATCCTGAACGTGCGCGTAGGTCTCGCGCGGATAGTAGATGATATTGAGCAGGTCGAGCTTTTCGCCGGCGGTCAGGCGCTTGCCAAACGTCTGCTCCACCAGCGGACGCAGGCAGCCCGAGGCGTTCTTGATCACATGGATGAGCTTCTTGAACTCGCCGTGAATGTCACTGATCACGTGCACGGTGCCCTTCGGCAGGGTCAAGGCAGCGCGAAGATTGACAATCGCTGCAAGTGTCGCGTCGATGTTGGGGTATTGAACACTCAGCGCCCTCAGATACGCGAGAGTTTGCTCGCCCGAGGGAAAACGATCGGTGGGAGGCTGGTCGCTCATAGACAAAAAACTTTCAGCTCCAAAGGGGGATCTTCGTTTTGGCTCCAGTGTCAGGGTGACAAGGTTCTGCTCCGAATCGGAAGGCCTCCATAAATCGCAACTCGCTCGCCAACCTCGCTCGGCTTTCGACCATAGAGGATTCGAATGCATGCAGCAAAAGGAAATACGCAAAGCCCCAAAGCCTCGGCCGCTGGTCTCCGCCGTCGAAACTTCGACAGGGGCAACAATCCCCGGAAGCGGAACAGCCATCGCGCCCGCGCTCTTCTAAAACTTGAGGACGATCTTCCCGAAATGCGTGCCGCTCTCCATGTACTCGAGCGCCTTCCGCGCCTCCTCAAAGGGAAACACCTTGTCAATGACGGGTTTCAATTTGTTAACCGCAATCGCGCGATTCAGCTGCTCGAACATCAGCCGCGAACCGACGAAAATGCCCTGCAAACGAACCGACTTCATCAGCATACGGACGGGATCCAGCCCGCTTCCGCCCGCCAGGACGCCAATCACGGAAACCCCGCCGCCAAGGCGCACAGCGTTCAACGATTTCGGCATGGTTCCCGCTCCCCTACCTCAACCACATGGTCGACACCGACCCCGTCAGTGAGGCGAAACACCTCCCGGTCCCAATCAGGAATTTTCTTGTAGTTCACCGCATCGTCCGCCCCCAGTTTCTGCACCCGGGCAATTTTCTCGTCGCTGCTCGACGTAGCGATCACGCGGGCCCCCTGGATTTTCGCCAGCTGGACAGCGAAAATCGAGACTCCGCCAGTGCCAAGGGTCAAAACTGTCTCGCCCGCCTTAAGAGTTCCGAATTCGACAAGCGCGTTCCAAGCCGTCACCGCGGCGCAGGGCAGCGTGGCGGCCTCCTCAAACGCGACGTGATCAGGAAGGCCGATCAGTTCCTCCTCGTCAAACGCGCCGGATTCTCGCAAGACCCCGTCCAGGTCGCCGCCGCCAAGGGCCGTCCGCGCCTTCTCCCGAGTGATCGGTCCATCCAGCCAGCCTTGCATGAAAATCGGGCAGACGCGGTCCCCAATTTTCCAGCGCGTCACCTCGCGACCGGTCGCGATCACTTCTCCCGCGCCGTCGCAGAAAGGGATGACCGGAAAACTGGCGTCCGGCTTGTAAACGCCCTTGCAGAACAGCACGTCCC
>DASTFP010000129.1:0-7804 GCA_035719865.1 Terrimicrobiaceae bacterium
AATGATTCCACGAGGTCGGCGATCTCCTGGTGGGTGATGCGTAGCGGCCACTGAGCGTGGCGGATAGTTTCCGCGCGGTAAACCATCGCCCATTCGTGGAGCCCAAAGCAGCCGAAGGCCCCGGGGCGATCGCTTGTCGAGCGCAGCATTTCGCGAAGCCAGCGGATGGACTCGTTTCTTTGCGGCGACAATCCGACTACGTCAGCGGCGATTCCCTCGTTTGTTTCGTGATAGTCCTTGTGGCACAGGTAATGACGGGCGGTTTCTCCACGGAGAGCGATTCCGATCCCAGGATGCCACTGCAGAAGCTTAGCGGGCCGAAAGGCGTAGTATTCGAAGAGAAAGTCCTCCACCGGATTCCGTTCGTTTCTCGACGCGCGCGCCAGGCGCGGCTCAATCCACGGCCGCACGCGCGCCTGATGCCTTTCCCAGCGCGCGTGCCAGTGATGTTCCATGAGGACTTCCATGATAGCGAACCTACACGCGCCCGGTGGCGCGAGGAAGGCCCGAATGCGAGCTGAGCGCTGCCCAAGAAGGAAAGCGCTTACTTTGCCAGCACGATGTTGACCAGCTTGCCGCGCACGATGACGATCTTTGAAACACGGCGGTCCGCGACCGCCTCCCGCGCCTTCGGGGCCGCGAGGGCGCACTCTTCCAGTTCCGCGTCTGACGCGTCCTTTTTGGCGCGCATGCGATCGCGCACTTTGCCGTTCACTTGGACGCCGTATTCCACTTCATCCACCTCCAGGAACTTCTCGTCGTGGATGGGCCATGGTTGTGAGGAAGCATGATCATCGAATCCGGGAAATTTTTCTCCGAGCCTCGCCCAGAGCTCCTCGGCGATGTGCGGAGCGAATGGTGAAAGCAAGGGCAGCAAGATGCGCAGGCCAGCGACCGGGCGGGGCCTCGAGTTGACGAACTCATTGGTGAGAATCATCATCTGCGAAACGGCGGTGTTGAAAGCAAAGGATTCGATATCTTCGGTTACCTTTTTGATCGTCGCGTGAGCGGCTCGCCGCTGGCGGCTGGTAAGATCAACTTCAGTGAGGTCGGATGAAAGTGCCCAGCCGCCTTCCTGGGTTTCCTCCATGACGAGACGCCAGACGCGCGCGAGAAAACGATAGACGCCTTCGACTCCCTTCATACTCCAAGGCTTCATCTGTTCGAGCGGACCCATGAACATCTCGTAGAGGCGAAGGGAATCTGCGCCATACTCGGCAATCACATTTTCCGGATTGACTACGTTGCCGCGGCTCTTGGACATTTTCTGATTGTCCGGTCCAAGGATCACTCCTTGGTTGACGAGGCGTTGGAATGGCTCCGGCGTTGAAAGATATCCGAGATCGTAGAGGACTTTGTGCCAGAAGCGCGCGTAGAGGAGGTGAAGCACGGCGTGCTCAGTCCCGCCGACGTATAGATCCACTCCGCCGACTCGTCGCGATTGTTCCCCACGGGAATTCGCCAGGCCGGTCATCCAATAGCTCTCCGCGGTCTCACCGACGAAACGCTTGCCGTTTTTCGGGTCGCAGAACCGTAAATAGTACCAACACGAGCCAGCCCATTGAGGCATCGTGTTGGTTTCACGGCGCGCCATTTCGGAATACCTGAGCCAGTCACTGGCCTTACTCAACGGTCCTTCCGGTGCGCCGGTGGGTTTGAAATCCTCAAGGTCCGGTTGCGAAACTGGCAACTCGGTCTCGTCCAAAGCGCGGTGCCTTCCGTCAACCCAAAGGATGGGGAAGGGTTCGCCCCAATAGCGCTGGCGCGAGAAAAGCCAGTCCCGCAATTTGTAACTGACTGTCGCGCGCCCAAGCTCCTTTTGTTCAAGCCAGGCGACGATCCTGAGCTTTGCCTCCGGAGTGGGGAGGCCATTGAGCAAGGCGGAGTTCATGGCGATACCTTCCCCGGTAAAGGCGACATCTGGAGTCGGTTCCGCAGCGTTCCCCCCGGCGTTGCCTTCTTTGACGACCTGCCGGATCTCCAGGCCGAACTTCTTTGCGAACTCCAGATCTCTCTGGTCGTGAGCCGGCACCGCCATTATCGCGCCGGTCCCGTAGCCCATGAGGACATAGTCCGCGATCCAGACGGGGATCTTTTCGCCGTTTACCGGGTTCGTTGCGAAAGCGCCTGTGAACACGCCGGTCTTTTCTTTGGTCAGTTCCGTGCGCTCCAAATCGGATTTCGAACCCGCTTGCCTTCGATAGGTTTCCACGTTCGAAGCCCTGTCGGGTGCAGTGATTTTGCTTACCAGTGGGTGCTCGGGAGAGAGCACCATGTAGGTCGCACCAAAGAGCGTGTCGGGCCGCGTCGTGAATACTTCGATTTCGGATTTCGTCTCTGGAAGATCGAATCGCACCAGCGCGCCCTCGCTGCGACCGATCCAATTGCGTTGCAGCAACTTGATACCCTCCGGCCAATCGAGCTCTGCGAGCTCATCGATGAGCCGCTCCGCGTAGGCGATGATTCGGAGCATCCACTGCCGCATCGGGCGCCGTTCAACCGGATGCCCGCCGACTTCACTCTTGCCCTCGACGACCTCTTCATTCGCCAGCACGGTGCCCAGAGCCGGGCACCAGTTGACAGGCATTTCGGCCACGTAGGCAAGACGCACGTCGTCGGCGACCTTTCCCGGATAGGTCGCGATGGGTTCGGCCTTCCGCGTGACGGGATTGAACCACGAATTATAGAGCCTGAGAAAAATCCACTGCGTCCAGCGAAAGTAGTCCGGATCGGTGGTGCTGAATTCGCGCGCCCAGTCGTAGCTGAAGCCGATGGATTGAAGCTGTTCTTTGAAACGAGCGATATTGCGTTCTGTTGTCACACGAGGGTGTTGACCGGTCTTGATGGCGAATTGCTCCGCGGGGAGGCCAAAGGCATCCCATCCCATTGGGTGCAGGACGTTGAACCCGACCATCCGCTTGTATCGGGCGACGATATCGGTAGCGGTGTATCCCTCGATGTGGCCGACATGGAGCCCCTCGCCGCTCGGATAGGGAAACATGTCGAGGACGTAGAACTTCGGCTTCGCGGATCGGAAATCGGCGTCGCCGGGGTTGGGCGCCCTGAACGCCCCGCTCGCCAGCCATTGAGACTGCCACTTGGGTTCGAACTCGTGAAAGGGAAATTGTTTTCGTTGGGATACCATAACGGGCCGTGTAGGACGTGGTGGTTCGCGACGGGAATGAGGTTCTCCCGGCTGTCTCAGGCCGGAGATCGGCGCAAACCAGGCTGCCAATGTCGGATTCCTTCGACCGTCCAGTAGGGAAGGTTGACAGCGTAAAGGAAAAAGATCCACTGGTGCTGGGGAAAGCCGAGGTTCATCGTCAAGTCAACGAGCAAGTGCATCGCGATCACGGCCACTCCAACGACCAGCAGCCACACTCGGCCGAGCAGCATGAGGAAAGTGAGCAGCTCGACGATTAATCCGGGCGCGTAAACCAGCATGCAGAGCCACGGATATTGGAGGCAGAGCTCATTCAGCGCGGCGCCCAGGCCCATGTCCGTCGGCTCCAGGGTGGTATAATATCGCTGAGCCTGGATTTTCGCATATTGCACGGGCATGTATTGGCTGTTCCAGATCCAGGCCCCGTTGCTCGCGACGATCTTCGTCAGGGCGCACAGGACATAATTTCCGGCCAGGATCTGCAATGTCACGCGAGTAGTGAAGGAATGCAATGAGGCCGGAGAGCGCGCCCAAGACTCGGAACGTTCTCTCGTCGAAGCGACGTAGAGCCACCCGGCGAGCGACTGCCCGAGAAGCATCAGCGTCATCACCTGGTAGTAATGGCTGATCGAGCCCAGAGAATTTTGCAATGTGCCTGTGACCAGGTAGCAAAGAAAGAGCACGGTCGCCGAGAGTGGAAACGCGAAACCCGTGATGTAGAGCGCGGCGGCAGCGTAAAGCAAGATCGTGATGATCGAATAGGCGACCGGACTGAGCGCCCAGCTCAGGTCGAGCCAAATGGCGAGTCCATTGGGAAAGCGAAGTTCGGCTCCCGGAGCTGGAAGTGACGCGAGCGGCGGAAAGCGAAAAAGGAGGAGCAAGGCAAATCCGGTTCGCATGATGGCTGTCTCCCACCACGCGAAGCCGATGCGCGGGACGATGTCGTTTAGGATTCTCGAATTCACAAGGAAAGCCGGCCGGTTAGTGTCGCTCCCTGGGAACGCTGCCCTGGGGGGGAGGTGTGAACGGTATTCCGTCGAATTCGATCATCGCCAAGGTGCGCTCCGAAACTGAGATGGCGCGGGTTTCATCCATCTTCAAGTTGGCACGGACAAGTCCGAGTCTTCCCGCGGCGGCGCGTTCGTCGGGAGGCAATCGTCTCGCGAGGCGCTCAAGCACATGCGTAGCCGCCTCCCGTTCAATATCCGCCTCGCTTTGCGCGCGCGCGTCCCGGGCTTTCAGGCCGGCTTTCCATTCCCGCTCGAACTGGCGGCGCAGGCGCGGCGCCGTCTCAAAGAATGTCGCGATAGCCAGCGGTGCGCCTTCGCCGTTGACGACATAGACATAGGCCGAACTCGGCGCAAAATTTGAGTACATCGGCCAATGAGAGAATGGGAAATTCTCCTTGATCAGGAATCCGAGCACGATGCTTCCCACGAACCATGGCCAAGCGCGCAGCCAGGCAAGACCTCGCTTTACCAACCGGGCTCCGAGTTGAACTGGCATGCGCATTTGTTATTTATTTCAGCGAATGAATTACCGCGCAAGAAAGTCGAATTCTTGCTCTCAAGGCTTGGCACGTCAACGCGAAGAAGCGGCGCCTGGCCCACCCCTTCGCCTGGTGGTGTCCACGAGAAACGCTCACAAGGTGCGCGAGATCGGGGCGATTCTCGGCGCCTCGTTTTTGGTGTCCGACCTTTCCGGGCTCGGCGGGATACCGGAGATCGAGGAAACGGGTGAGACCTTCGAAGAGAACGCAACGCTAAAGGCGGTGGCAGTTTCCCGATATTGCGAGGGATGGGTCATCGCCGACGACTCCGGCCTGGAGGTCGATGCGCTCGGAGGCGCTCCGGGCGTGTATTCGGCGCGCTATTCAGGCCAAGGCGCCACAGATGCGGAGAACAATGGTTTGCTCCTGAAGAATCTCGAAAACGTCCGCGGAGAGAACCGCACGGCGCGCTTTCGGTGCGTGATCGTCCTTGCGCTCAACGGTCGCACCCTCGGTGCATTCAACGGCGCCGTCGAAGGGACTCTCGCGGACCAACCCAGGGGTGACGGGGGCTTCGGCTATGATCCTCTCTTTGTTCCGCGGGGTTTTACGGCGACTTTCGGCGAACTTCCCGCCGCAGTAAAGAACGGGCTCAGCCACCGTGCCATGGCGCTTGAACAGCTTCGCGCCTGGAAGGGATGGTGGCAAGCGGGTGGCTAGGGCGGGTTCCAAACCAAGGGAACGCCGGCCGACCCGGAACGCGCTCTTAGAGCGCCTTTTGCTTCCTGAAGAGCAGGCTTTGCTTGCGCGACATCGGAACTTCCTTGCCGTCGAGCAGCACGAACAGGAAGCGCTTTGAATCGAGCATTCGCATTTGCCGGACGCGGCTGAGATTCACTATGCAGTCGCGTCTGGTGCGGAAAAATGTGGCAGGATCCAGCCGGCCCTCACATTCCCTGAGCGGTCGCCTGATCAGAGCCGTTGCGCCGTTCAAGGTCACGCGTGTGTAGTTCCCGCAGGCCTCCAGCGTGGAGATGTCCGAAGCTCGCACCACCCAGCACCGCACGTTGTCGCTCAAAAAAATGAAGTCTTGGGACGCAAAGAATTTGCGATCACCTTCGCGCCGGGAATCGTCCTTTTGTGCGGCAGGATCGGGATGCTCGTCCAAGGGCGAAGGGCTTTCGCGAAGATCGGCGGCAGAGAACTCCCCAAGCGGGCGGTTCGCTCGCGGTGTGAGCGAGCGGTTATGAAGGTCGTTGAAGATCATGATCACTGGTGCGGTGGCTGGTTGATGAGCGCGAAGGTTGCTGATTTCAGCTAAGCGGGCGTTGCTACGTCGTTGGCTGAAGCTCGGCGAAACGTGTTGTCTCAAAGCGGGGCATCCGGTCGCTTAGCACCTGGCGCTTTGACTCCGCCTGTCCGCGCAAGTGTTGCATGCGGTTGATGAGGCCGATGACCGTTTGGAGATCGAGGTGTCCGACCGTTTGCGCGAATCGCTCGGTGCTGACAAAAAAGGCGCCAGGGGGAGCGCTCGTCGGATCAATGGTGTTGGCGTCCTGAATTTCGGTAATTACCACTTTCCACATAGTATTATTCCTTTTGAAGTCGGGTTCATTTCGAGCGCGATCCCGCCGGGGAACCACTCCACTCTCTAGTCGCTGCGCGGCCGGGAAACCTGGCCGCGGGCCGAATCGAGAAGCGGTGATTCCCAATCGGGAACCTTGCTCTTTTTGGGGTCATGGGGTTAAGCCGTTGGGTTACGGTGACTATGGAACGGAAGGACAAATTGGCCATGGTACGAATGCACCAAAAACTGGCGCTCTTTATTCGGTTTGTGGGGTCGCGGATCTTGTCCTCTGTCAGTTGGGGTGCTAGAATTGGGGTTAGAAAGCGGCCATGGTACAAATGAACCACGGGGATGCTGGGCGCGTGTTTTTTCTTGGGCTGTACGCTTGCGGTATACAACCGGCCGCTGTTAATGATTCAGGGTAGAGCGAAGAACGAAGAATGGCTATGGTACAAACGAACCAAAAGGTGTCATTTCTCCCGTTCCACTTGAACCACGATGCCGAGGCACTCCTGGTGCGTCTCCATGAAGTCGAGGACGTCAGTAGGCTGGCGAAAGCGATCTTCGAGCTTATTGAGGTCCAGATGCCGTATCAGTTTCTGATCCTGCTCTTTCGGCCTCTCGAGTTTGAACTCCCCTGCCGTTTCTCCCCGGCGAAGTATAAACCGGTAGTCGATGAGTATATGGCCGGGAACCACAAGCACGATATTTGGCTTCGGCGAAGCCCAGTGAATCCCCATGTTTCCGTGGTGCGGCATTCGGACTACACACCGCCGAGCCTGCTGCACCGTTCGATCTATTTCAAGAAGGTCCTAAGACCGCTTGACTCCGAGTTCGGCGCCTCGGTCGTAGCGTGGCGGGATACGACCTGGCTCGCCACCCTAACGTTGATGCGTAACAAGCAGCAGGGAGATTTCAGCGACGAGCAGATGCAAGAGTTGCAGGCTTTGCAGCCTCACTTTGCCTGTGTGATTCGCCGGTTGGCCAAACATCAGGAAACCCGCCTCATTGACACCTCGTTGCGGCATTTCATGTCCTCGCTGCCTACCGCGACTCTCATTCTGGACTGGAATTTGAGGGTGATGCACTATAATTCTGTCGCCAGTCATTTGTGTTCGCAGTGGAAGAATGGCGCCCATGCTTCGCTACTCAAGGCCCCTCGTCGAATTCAGGTGCCGGGCGACATTCTGGCAGAGTTGGAGCGCATGCGTCCGAGCATTATGGCCCAAAAGTGGGGTCAAGGCCCGGGGGGTCGAAGATCGATGCACCTCGAGTATCACCATCCCTCCATTCCATGGTTGAGCGCCTCAATCGAGTTTCTTCCCTCTCGTTCGCTCTCCCTGTCGAAAGGAACCTTCCTCGTCATTCTCAAGGAGGAGCGGGCCTTAGATCGAGGCGGAAGTTTATCCGACAAGGTCAACCAACTAACAAGGCGCGAGCGGGAATGTGCGCTCCTGGCAGCACAAGGATTGCATAATCGGGATATCGCCAGCAAGCTGGGCAAGAGTGAGATTACCGTAAGAAACCAGTTAAGCTCCATTTACCGGAAACTGGGGATCGATACCCGACACAAGCTCATTGCTGC
>DASTFP010000130.1:0-8318 GCA_035719865.1 Terrimicrobiaceae bacterium
GTTCTCCAGGCTGGTCTCCTTCTGGAGTGCCTCGACGATCGCTTCGGCGACGTAATTTTCGGGCTGCACATCCACTTTCAGGTGGTACCTGCGCACGCGCTCGGCAGTGGCGGGCCCGATGGCTGCGATTCGCGCGCAGCCAATATCGCGGGCGTCACGATAGATCTCGAAGAATGCTTTGAAGAATGCATCCACGCCGTTTGGACTCGTAAAAATGATCCAATCGTAGATATGGGAGTCGGCCACCAATTCGTAGAATTCGCGCTTGTTCCGTGGGGGTTCGATGCGAATTGTCGGCAATTCGAAAGCATCCGCGCCGAGCGCGCGCAAGCGTTCGACGAACTCGCCTGCTTGTTGGCGCGTCCGGGTAACGGCGATTCGCTTGCCAAAGAGCGAAAGCGACTCGAACCAGTTTAGCTTCTTGCGAAGGGCGACCACCTCGCCAAAAACCGCGACAGCCGGCGGCTTGAAGCCGGCTTCCCGCGCGCGCTGATCAATGTTTCCAAGGGTTCCCGAAACCGTCTGCTGCGCTCCGGTCGTCGCCCATCGAACGAGGGTAACCGGGGTTTGCGAAGGCATGCCCGCAGTCTGGAGTTCTCCGGCGATAGCGCTAAGCCTTTCGATCCCCATCAGCATGACCTTCGTTCCCTGCGCGCGGGCGATCGCCTGAAAATCGAGCGAAGAGTTCGGTTTGCCCGGTTCCTCGTGTCCGGTAAAAATTGTTAAGACCGAATTGTGCGCGCGGTGCGTGACAGGGATGCCCGCGTAAGCGGGTCCCGCAATCGCCGAGGTGACTCCGGGAACGATTTCAAACGTGCATTTCGCGTCGGCCAGGGCTTCGGCCTCCTCGCCTCCTGGGCCAAAGAGGAATGGGTCCCCGCCCTTGAGCCGCACAACGATCTTGCCGCCACGGGTTTTGTCGACGAGGAAGGCATTGATCTCAGCCTGTGAGAGAGAATGGGCTCCCGCCTTCTTTCCCACGTAAATTCTTTCCGCAGAGTCAGGCGCCAATTTGAGAAGAGCGGGATTGCAAAGGTAGTCGTAGACGACAATTTCTGCGCGCTCGAGACAGGCACGTCCCTTGAGGGTCAGCAGGCCTGGGTCGCCCGGCCCGGCACCTACGAGATAACAAATGCCAGATTTCATGACGGTGGAAATGTGCGAAGGATCACCCTTCCATCATCGAAGATGGCCCGCGCTGCAATGGCAACGTGACAGCCTCCCCCCTGAGCGCGGAGAAAATCGCGCTCCGCCGCGACGCACAGGGCGGTAGGTTCGTGGTGAATGGCATGAAGGAGCTCCGTCGTCGAGAGATCGGATTTGCGGCATTCGACGGCGATGGCACCCTGGCCGGGCGCGGGCAGGATTTTTTCGATGACCGTCACTTGCAGGCCCGGCGGGATGAAGTTGGGGCCGAGGCGATCGAGGCCGGCCTTGGCCAGCAGGAGGCCATGGAGGGAACGATCCGTGGCAAGTTTGCGCAAGCGTGTCGGCACGTTGCCGCGAATCTCAACAATCCGGAGATCTTCGCGGAGCAGCAGGAGCTGAATCTTTCGGCGCGGGCTGGAGGTAGCCACAGCCGCTTCGATCGGCAATCCCGCAAGGCCTCCCGGCTGCTTGGAAACCAGGACGTCCGAGGTATCACCGCGCTCCAGGATCGCACCAAAGACGAGCTCGTCAGGTCGGTCTGTCGGAAGATCTTTAAGACTGTGCGCGGCGGCGTCAATCGCCCCGCGTATTAAGGCCTGCTCGAGCTCTTTGGTGAAAAGGCCCCTTTCAATAGAACCGGAAAGGCTCAAATCCAGTCGTTTGTCCCCGGTCGTCTTGATGACACGGATCGTGACTTCCAGCCCGGCGTGAGCCGCACGGAGCTTTTCCGTCACGATCCGCGCCTGAGCCAGCGCGAGATCGCTGCCGCGCGTTCCAAGGATGAATTGATCCACAAGTCGTACGAATCCTCGCGGAATTCTTTCCGCAGTTCCGTCCTCTTCCCTCTGTTATCTAGGCATGAAACTCATGGTGACGGCGCAGCCAGGCGACGAACGCTCCGACATGATCGGCGATCATCTGCTCGCACCGGATAATTTCGCTTCGGCGCACTTCGAGTGATTGGCGGACGATCCCCTCAAGCGAATCAATGTCGTAGAGAAACACGCCATCGAGCTCGTTTACGTCGGGATCGGCGTCGCGCGGGACCGCAAGGTCAATCACGAAAAGCGGTCTGCCAGCACGCTCGCGCATCATCGGCGCAAGTTTGTCGCGGCTAATCACCGTGTGGGGAGCGGCAGTGGAGCAGATCAAAATATCCACGTCCGCGAAAGCATTCTGCCAATGGTCAAAATGGATTGCGAGACCGCCGATCTCGGCGGCGAGCATTGCGGCGCGGTCGAAGGTCCGATTCGAAACGATGACTGTCTTGACCCCGCGCGAGACGAGACTTCTCGCGGTTCGCTCGCTGGTCTCTCCGGCGCCCAGAATCATCACGCGCCGGCCGGTGAGATCGCCAAAAATTTTTCCCGCGAGTTCCACGGCAACGGCGCCAACAGAAGTGGCCCCGCGGGTGATCTGGGTTGCGCTGCGGACATGCTTGGCGACGCGGAAGGCGTGTTGGAAGAGCTTGTTCAAGTGGCGGCTGGTGGCTCCCAACTCCGCAGCGGTCGAGTAAGCCTTCTTGACCTGCCCGAGAATCTCTGTTTCTCCCAGGACCATCGAGTCAAGCCCGCTGGCGACGCGGAAAAGGTGCCGCACACTCCGCGGTGTATCATGAAAGTAGAGCGGGGCTTCAACCCCTGTTCGGTCACGGAGGAGCGTTTGCAGCGAATCGAATGCGCGCACCGGGCACAGGCTGGCCGCATAGAATTCCACGCGGTTGCAAGTCGAGAGGATGACAGCCCCGGCGAGTCCGTCGATTCGCCGCATCGCCGAGAGCGTCTCTACCATCCCGTGGCCGCTCACCGCAAACTTTTCCCGGATTTCCAGCGGGGCATTCTGGTGATTAAGACCAGCGCAGAGGATGTTCATGGCCTTGAGGAAAGGTACTGGATTCCCGGCAGGGTAATGAGAGCAATGGCGAACACCGCAATTGATAACTCCGCGAGCCTTCTCGGCGCAAGAGAATGTATCCGGCTCATCAGGATCATGGCACCGTAAGCGACCCAAATCGCCACCGAAGTCCAAAATTTTACTGTATTAACCGGCATCTGGCTGATGAATCCCGCGGTGAAGCTGATTGTAAGCAGAACGAGACCGAAGCCCATCAGCCTGCCGATGGCCGCGGCCAGAGCATTAATGGGTGGCAGGTTGTAGAGCAATGAGGAAGCTTTTTGCGATTTAAGTTGTCGCTCCTGAATAAGATACATAAGTCCGGCAACGCTGGATAGCCCGAATGCACCGTAGGCGATAAGGGACAACGCGGCATGGCCTTCCACCCACGGATTGATGCCGGGGCGTCTGACGACGGCTTGGTCGATCGGGGCGATAAGGGCGATCAGCATCAGCGTGAGCGCCACCGGGGCCGTGAATGCTCCAAGAAGGGAAAGCCGGTAAGCCGGCCCAACAATAAGGTAGGTCAGCACCAGCGACCAACTCTGGAAGATCAGGACGTCAAAAAGGCTGTTGAGGGGACAAGATCCCTCCGCCTGTCCGCGAACATAGAGAAATGCTGTTTGAAACGCGAAGCCCGCCAGTATCACAACGAAATTGATGCGCCCCGGCCGGAAACGCCCCGCCCCGAGAGCGTAGAGCGTGTAGCCGAAACTCGTCAGGAAACAAAGCGTCGCCGCAATGAGCAAAAGGCGGTCCACGGGTTCTGGTATTTAAAGCGGAAGCGAGGATAGACCGGGAAAGGGTCACCCGCAAGAGGCAGCCGTCGGAGCCTTCTGGTGGTCGGAACGGGCGAATGGGTCTTTTGACGCATGGTGACGGTTCGCAGGGCTCCGAACGTCTGATGTCCGTTTCTGGAGCCCGCAGCAGTCTCATCCCAATAGTCTTTACAGGCGCAACGCGTGGACTTAACCCGCTGCCTGTGCGGGCAATTTCAACAATTGCGGCGTTCAGAGGGAATTGCCTCCTGTTCACCGTGTGTGCTGTTTGGCCCGCGCTCTCCTGCTATGCTCAGCAGCCGCAGCCTGCAGTTCTGCCGATGCAGGTCGAAATCGACCACAATCTGGTAAACGTTGGAATGATTTACCCGCCTTTGGTGCAGGAGATCCGCTATGCCACGTTATGCAATTTCACGGGTGAGGTTCTCTATCCGTTTCCTACTGCCTTTGTTCATAGGGATGTGGCGGCTGCGTTGCAAAAAGTGCAGGTAGAACTGAGCACAGAGGGCCTGTGCCTGAAGATCTTTGACGGATACCGACCATTCTCCGTCCAGAAGAAAATGTGGGCGTTGGTTCCGGACGAGCGTTTCGTTTCAGAGCCCAATAAGAGCAGGGGGAAGCACACTCGGGGCACGGCGGTCGATGTCACTCTCGTTGATCGCATGGGAAACGAACTCAAGATGCCTTCGGTCTACGACGATTTTTCCAACAAGGCGCATCGGTATTCGACGAAGTGGACGGTAGAGGAACGGAGGAACAGCTTGAAGCTCGAATCCATCATGAAAAAGCACAACTTCATTCCATTTGCCTTCGAATGGTGGCATTTCGACTATGCTGGATGGGAGAAGTACCCGCCGCTGGACATCAGCTTCGAAGCCCTTGGTGGAGGGGCGCGAACGGCGGTGCCGGTTCCATGAAACGGCCAACGCAAGGCAAGCAGACCTCAAGACTTTTCCTTCGCCTCTGAGAGCGATCCAAGTAGGGTGCGGTCACTATGCCGGACGGCTCCCATGTTTCCGACCCGATCTATTCGGATCCTCTCTTTCAAATGGCCAAGCGGCAATTCGAGATCATTGCCGACTACCTGGACATTCCGCAGGGCAATCGCGAACGGATCATCTATCCGAAGCGGGCGATCTCCGTTGCGTTGCCGATCCATCGCGATGACGGGGCAATAGAGGTTTTTCACGGATACCGCGTTCAGCATCACCTCGCGGTCGGTCCGACCAAGGGGGGCACCCGGTTCTCACCACACCTAACCATTGGAGAGTCCGCGGCGTTAGCCGTTTGGATGAGTTGGAAATGCGCTTTGACCGGCCTCCCCTACGGTGGCGCGAAGGGGGGAGTGCGCGTCGACCCGCTCAAGCTCTCCAGACGCGAACTCGAGCTCGTCTCACGCCGATACCTTCAGGAGATCATCCCATTCATTGGCCCGCAAATGGACATTCTCGGGCCGGACATGGGCACGAACGAGCAGATCATGGCATGGTTCATGGATACCTACTCGGTCCACGCCGGCTGCACCCTCGGCGAGATAGTCACCGGCAAGCCGGTTTCGCTCGGCGGGGTCGCGGGGCGGCGCGAGGCAACGGGCCGCGGCGTCGTCTACCTGATCGACCGCGCCCTGGATCACCTGAAGATCCCGCCGAGTCGGTGCACTGCGATCGTGCAGGGATTTGGAAATGTCGGTTCGGTCACGGCCGGAGGACTGGCCTTCAAGTCCGGCATGAAGGTCGTCGGCCTAAGTGATCACACCGTGGCCATCTATGATCCGAAGGGCCTCGATGTGGCCGCTGCCGACCGCTACGTCGACAAGCACGGGACCCTGGAGGATTTCCCTTTGGGGGAGCGCGTGGATCCGAAAGAACTCCTGACATTCCCCTGCGACGTCTTGGTTCCCGCCGCCGTAGAGCGCGTCATCACTGAGGAGAACGCCGGCCAACTGCGTTGCCGCATCCTGGCAGAGGCCGCCAATGGGCCGACGACGCCGGAGGCAGACGAGATTCTTAATGAGCGATGGGCCGAGGTCTTTGTCATTCCCGATATTCTGTGCAACGCCGGCGGTGTCATCGTCTCCTACTTCGAATGGGTGCAGGACCTGCAGAATTTTTTCTGGGCGGATATCGAGGTCTCCGACCGACTCTACCGACTCCTCGAGAATTCCTTCACCGCGATGATCAGGCGGTCGAAGGAGCGCAAAATTCCACACCGCATGTCGGCTCTCTCCATCGGCGTCGAGCGGGTGGTAGCCGCCAGGCAGGCGCGGGGCCTGTTTCCTTGAGGATCGTCACCCGGAGCCGTTTTCTTGAGCGCAAGTGTCCTCGCGGTCAGGCCCGAAATGGTCGCAATTGATTGGAGATAGCGAGCGATCTAAGGCTTCCCAAGCCTCCGTCTTCCCGGTTCGACCTGACTTCAGGAGAGCGCCGGCGCTTGCCGATCAAGACCTCTGAGGAGCGCGATCAGTACCCCATTGGTCCACCCAAAACCATCCTGGCCCGGGTATTCGCCGCCGCCAGCCTCAAGCTCGAGGTCGACGACGTTATACTTTTCCATGAGCTTTCCCGTTCGTTTGAAAACGTCTGAATTCAGTCTTTCCCAGCGTTCGGCGATGTCGGCAGCTAATTCTTCGTGCCCGTAATTTTCCAAGCCAACGACCGTTATCCAGTGCAGGGGAGCCCATCCATTGGGAGCATCCCATTGCTGGCCCGTCGCTCGCAAAGTGCACACAACCCCGCCGGGTTTCAGAAACTTTTCGCGCACGTGAGCGGCGACTCTCTCCGCCTGCTGGTCCTCGGCGATGCTAAAGAACAAAGGAAATACGCCAGCCAGGCTCATGCTCTCCGTCTGCTTGCCCAGCACAAAGTCAAAGTCAAAATAGAAGCCACGCTCGGCGTTCCAGCAATACTTTTGGATCGCCGCGGCTCTCCTCTCGCTCAACGATTGATATTTGCGGTTGGCTTCGTGATTCCCGGCCATCCGATAGGCGTCCGCAATGGTCCGTTCGAGACTAAGCAGCAGGCAATTCAGGTCAACCGGAACGATCTCCGTAGTATGGATCGTGCGCAACGAAGCGTCGTCCCTGAACCATCGGGAACTGAAGTCCCAGCCCGATTCAGCCGCGGCGCGGAGATGGCGGCATAAGCCATCGGGTGGCTGATTTGATTGATGGGACAATTCCGCGTCTTCGAGAAACGATTCCGGTCTTGGGGTGGTGTTCTCATCCCAATAGCGGTTGAGCACTTCGCCGTCGCGCAATCGCACCGAATGATGTGCGGCCGGATTCCTTTCATCAAGGCCCTCTGCACCTTGCATCCAGAAACTGTATTCCTTTGTCAGCTGATTGAGATATTTAGGCAGGATCTCGCTTCCGCTTACGCCGGCGAGCAAACGCACCATTAGAGAATAGAACGGAGGTTGCGACCGTCCGAGATAGTAAGTTCGGTTCCCGTTTGGGATGTAGCCGATGGTATCGATAAGGTGGGAGAAATTGCTTACCATACTCTGAATCAGCTCGATTCTGCCGGATGCTTGCAATCCAAGCATGGTAAAATAGCTATCCCAGTAATAGATCTCCCCAAAGCGTCCGCCCGGAACAATGTAAGGAAAAGGGAGCGGTATTAGTGATCCTGCCTTGGCATCGGGCTGTCTGGTAAGAAAGCTCCAAAGAGTCTCGAGATTCTCTTCGGCAGTCTTGCTTCGATCGCTGCGGTAGTCGGCCGCGTACGAAATTGGCAAGTCGAAGTGCGAGAGAACAAACTCTTTCAGATTGAAACCCAGTGAATCTTTCTCGAGTTGGTATTTCTTGTTAATTTCTTCGAGCGGGTGTTTGGGCAGGCAGTCAACAAATGTTTTCCCGTCCGCGAATATGCGGTTCATCTGGACGTCTTCGAAAAGGGGATGAAAATCGAATATTTCGGATTGCGCCATTTGACAAAAGGGGGGCTAAGGGACTGGTTTTGTATTGTAGCACCGCCGGCTCGGTTTGTCTCGTCTGTGCGAACGGTCCAGTCAGCTGCGCGGCGCAGCGCTCCCGGCGCCTTACTTCTCGCAGAGTGATCGGCCTTTAGCCGGAGAGAGAGCCAAGGCCGTCGGAGGAGGACGTCAGGCTCGTGCCGGCAGCGTCTCGCTGAGGCGGAGCGATTTTCCCTCGTGGGCGTCCAGCGTGATTCGCAGGTCTCCGGCGTCAGACAAGCTGCCCTCAAACTTTTCGTTGATCATATCAAAGACCGCGCCGGGCTGAACGGCGCGCAGGTTGATCGTCTCGTCTATCGGCGTCGCGCCGAAGTTGAGGGCGGTAGCCTGGGTGCCTTTCCCATCTGGCAATTCATGAACCATCACGAGCAATCCGGCGCTCTTCACTTCAGGGACCAGGACTTGGCGGCTCGCGTAGAGTCCGGAGCTTTGCCGGATGGAGAGCAGTTTTTGCAGTTGGCTGGCGAATGAGTCGGGCCGCTTGAGTTGTTCGTCGATCGGGCCATACAGCATTGGCGCCTTCGG
>DASTFP010000131.1:0-6530 GCA_035719865.1 Terrimicrobiaceae bacterium
GAAGCGCGAGGAGGTTCGCGGGATCCCGGCGTATGACCATAGGCGGAAAAGCGCGAAAGGCGCCGGCTCTCCGCCTCATAGGCATTGATTGGAAAGGTGGTGGGATTTTGACCACCGGGATTGGAGACATGGAACGTGCAGCCAGCCACAGTTTTCGCATTCCAGTTGTCGTAAAGGTCGAACACCAACGGAGTATGCACTCCTATCGTGGGATGGAGACAGGACGGAGGTTGCCAGGCGCGATAACGGACTCCCGCAACATATTCGCCGACCGTTCCGGTTGAGTGCATCGGTACTGCGATCCCGTTGCAAAGCACTTGATAGCGCGAACCAACAAGCCCGGACACCTTGATTTGAACGCGTTCCAGCGAGGAATCCACGTAGCGGCCTGTCCCTCCGATGTGCCCTTGTTCTCCGAGAACATGCCAGGGCTCGATGGCCCTTCGAAGTTCAATGCGCGACTCGCGGTAATTGGTTTCCCCGACGAAAGGGAAGCGAAATTCGAAATGGGGCGAGAACCATTCGGCACGGAACGCGTGTCCTGCGTCATTGAGGTCGGCGATCACATCGCCGAAGTCCTGCCAGACGAAATGCGGAAGAAGAAACCGATCGTGGAGCTCGGTTCCCCAGGGTACGAGCGGCTGCCGGTAGGGTTTATTCCAGAATTCGGCGATTAGAGCGCGCAAGAGGAGTTGTTGGACGAGGCTCATGCGTTCATGCGGCGGCATCTCAAAGGCGCGCAGCTCAAGCAAACCCTGGCGCCCGGACCCTCCGCTTGGCGAATAGAGTTTATCGATGCAGAACTCGGCCCGGTGCACGTTGCCAGTTACATCGACCAGGACGTCGCGAAAAATCCGATCCACCAGCCAGGGTGCGACGGGGCCCTTCTCGGGAACCTGGTTGAATGCGGTCTCCAATTCGTAGAGCGCATCGTATCGTGCCTCATCCACGCGAGGGCTTTGACAAGTGGGCCCGATGAAGAGACCCGAGAAGAGGTAGGAAAGCGACGGATGGTTTTGCCAATAATTGATCAGACTCCGAAGCAAGTCGGGCCTGCGCAGAAACGGGCTATCGGCGGGTGTCGAACCTCCCACGATGAGGTGATTGCCGCCACCGGTGCCGCTGTGGCGCCCATCGAGCATAAACTTCTCGGTTCCCAGCCGGGTCTGACGCGCTTCGTCGTACACACCCGTTGTGATTTCAATCATCTCTTGCCAGGAGTTTGCCGGGTGAACGTTCACTTCGATGACGCCAGGATCCGGAGTCACTTTGATCACGTTCAAACGCGGATCACCCGGCGGAGGATAGCCTTCGACCAGCACAGGAACCCCTAGATACTGAGCCGTCTCCTCCACTGCGGCGAGAAGATCCAAATAGTCTTCCAGCTCCGCGATTGGAGGCATGAAGACATTCAGCTTTCCGTCACGCGGCTCAACGGCCATCGCGGTCCGGATGATCCCTGGCGCAGACTCCCCTCGCTGGGGCGCGCGCACGGAGAGCGTTCTTCCCTCCCTAGTCGCATCCGGCCGGTTCTGCGGCACATAACCCGGACGCATGGCGCCTTGGCTGAGGAACTTCCTGTAATCCTCAGGAATCCCGGCACGCAGGAAAGACTGCCGGTCGCGGGCCCGCCGCGCGGGAAGCGGGCCCCGTTCCGCCAACGGGTCGGGTTCGTTGTAGCGTGGGTCTTCGGAAGCCGTGGCCCAGGGAAGCGAGTCCAGTGGCAGGCGAGATCCAATGGGTGAATCACCCGGGACCAGATACAGTCTTTCGGGTCTTAGAAACCAAGCCCCGGACGTCCATACCGCGCCGGAAACCGCACGCTCCCTTTTGATGGGGAGCACATGACCGACGACTTTGCCGAGGCTTTCTTCGAAAACGCGGGCCAAACGCGTCCGCTCGAGTTCGTCTTCAAGGTTGGATTCAAGCGGATCAACGTTCGCGGGAAGCCGGCGCTCCTTCCAGAGATAATACCAGGCATCCTCGTAGGCCGGCATGATGTAGTTCGTATCAACGCCAAGTCGCCCTGCCAGGGCCTCGACGAAAAGCGCCGAATCGTCTGCAGAAACGCCGTAGTCGGTTTCCTCGTTCGCGACCAGGTCGACATTCTCCCAGATTGGCACGCCGTCCTTACGCCAGAAGCAGCCAAAAGCCCATCGCGGCACTTGTTCGCCCGGATACCACTTGCCTTGGCCGAAATGCAACAACGCCCCCGGTGCAAATCGTTGCCGAAGACGGCGAAGGAGGTCGCTGGCGAGTTTGCGCTTGGTCGGTCCGAGCGCGTCCGCGTTCCACTCTGCGCCTTCCATGTCGTCGATTGAAACAAAGGTTGGCTCTCCCCCCATGGCCAAGCGCACATCGCCAGCCTTGAGTTCCTCGTCGATCATTTGACCGAGCTGAAGGATTTGCTCCCACTCCCTCTCCGCATATGGTCTTGTGACCCGCGGCGACTCGTAGATGCGCTGCACGGACATCTCAAAGTCAAACTGCGTTTCGCATTCCCCGGCGGTTCCCGTGATTGGCGCGGCGGAACTTGGCTCCGGCGTGCAGGCCAGGGGGATGTGACCTTCCCCCGCAAGCAGCCCGGATGTCGGATCAAAACCGATCCATCCCGCGCCGGGCAAATACGCCTCCGTCCACGCATGCAGGTCGGTAAAGTCTTTCTCGGCTCCTGAGGGACCATCGAGCGCTTTCACGTCAGGTTTGAGCTGGATCAAGTAGCCGGAGACGAACCGCGCCGCGATTCCACAGGCTCGCAATATCTGGCACATTAACCACGCGGAGTCGCGGCACGATCCCGAGGCATTGCCCAAAGTCTCCTCGGGAGATTGAACGCCGGGCTTCATCCTGACGAGGTAAGCAATGTCGTTCTGGAGTTGCACGTTGAGCGCGACAAGAAAATCGATGGTCTGCTGCTTGCCGCGTTTCATGCCCGCGAGGAACCTTTCGAAGAGGGGTCCTTCCACGTCACGCTTCAGGTAGGGCGCAAGATCGTGCGCGAGTCCGGCCTCATACTCGAAGGGATACGATTCGGCTGCCGGTTCGAGAAAGAACTCAAACGGATTATAAACGGCCATCTCAGCCACGAGCTCTACCTTCGCTTCCAGATGATCCGTCCGGTCCAGAAAAACAAAACGTCCCAAGTAGTTGCTGAAGGGATCCTGCTGCCAGTTGATGAAATGCTCGGAGGGCTCGACTTTCAGCGAATAACTTAGAATCGGAGTGCGACAGTGGGGGGCGGGCCGCAACCGGATGACATGAGGCCCCAGGCTGACGCTGCGATCATACCGATACGTCGTGCGATGGGTAAGGGCGACGTGGATGGCCATGCGAGCGGGATCTTAAGCAAGTTCTGTTCCACAGAAAATCGTGAAAATCGATTGTCTTCTGGCAGATTCAGATGGTGGACCTGCTTTCGCTCACCCGCGATGAACTGTCGACCGAGCTCGAGAAGCTTGGGGAGCCGAGCTTTCGCGCCGGGCAGCTTTGCCGCTGGATTTATCAGCGCCGCGCCCTGTCATTCGAAGAGATGACAGATTTGCCCGCGGCTTTGCGGGCAGCTTTTTCCCAACGTTTTTCGCTCCGGCCTCTGACTCTCATCAGGGAAATCGGTTCGCAAGATACGACGCGGAAATTCCTGTTTGGGCTCCAAGACGGCCAGATGATTGAAACGGTGCTCATTCCGGCGTCACCCGCGCTTTACGGAGAGCGGGCCGATCGTCGGACGATCTGCGTGTCGAGCCAGGTCGGCTGCGCGTACGGATGCAAATTTTGCGCAAGCGGACTCGACGGATGGAAGCGCAACCTCACAGCTGGCGAGATCGTCGCACAGTTTCTCGCCGTAGAGGAACTGTCCGGAGAAAAGATTAGCAACATCGTCTTCATGGGCATGGGCGAACCATTCGCCAACTATGACAATCTCATGCGGGCCATCGGGATCCTGAACGCACCGTGGGGCGTCGGCTTGGGGGCACGAAGTATGACCGTATCGACGAGCGGACTGGTCCCCGGCATCCGGGAATTCGCCGATCAGTCTCTCCAGGTTCGATTGGCGGTCTCGTTGCACGGTGCCACGGACGAAGTCCGCGGGAAGATCATGCCGGTCAATCGAAGGTATCCGTTGAGCGAGCTCCTGGAGGCTTGCGAGCACTATTCCTCCAGAAAGAGCCAATACGTCACCTTCGAATATATCCTGATTCGGGGCCTGAATGATACCGACGACCAAGCGCTGGCGCTTGCCTCACATGCGCGTCGCTTGAGGGCCAAGGTGAACCTGATTCCCTACAACACAGTCGTTGGCCTGGATTGGCAGCGTCCGACCCGCGCCGCGCAGGAGCGGTTCTTGAAACTTCTTCGGTCCCGGAAGATTCCCGCCACCCTCCGGCGCGAGAAGGGCCACGATATTGGGGCCGCCTGCGGCCAATTGCGACTCCAGCAGGCAGGCAGTTTGTAAGGGATGCCTTGCTGGCTGCTCCAGGGAGCCGATTTATCGTTGAAAAAATCCCGTTGCGCCTGAAACTGCCGTGCAGTAAGCATTTGTGGGATGGCTGACGACGATTTCGAGACGCCGGAGATCTGGGACGAGTACCAATGGGAGCGGTTTCTCCAGCAGCAGGACCGGAACACGGAGAAGTATTTCGGCCTGCTGGAAAAATATCTCGATCACCCGGACCGCGATAGCATCATCGCGAGGGAGATGGGATGGGAGTCGTTCGACGAGGACCGGGATGCAGAATGGGACGAAGTCGCCGAGAGCCTGTGCGAAGAGGAAATGAGTCTCGGCGAGCAGGAGCCAGAATGTTCCGAGGGCGAATTCGAGGAGTTCGCCAGATCACCGATTTACCAGGACACCCTCAAGCTGCATACCTGGATCAATTCATGGTTGGAGCGCGAGCAGTCGCTCAAGGATCATCCCGAGGCGATCCGGTTGGCCACTCGCTCTGCGGTGTGTGGCGCAAAACTTGCCGCAGCACTCTGCGGTGATGATTGCACCGAACTCGGCATGACGATCGCATACCTCAAAAGGGGCCTGAAAGCTGCGAATGACGCATTGGACGCCGCCGCTCGCCTGGCGCAGGAAAAAAAGATGGGGACCCGCCAGCGGATGACAGTCAATAAGCTGCTCTTTAGGGTGCGCGACCGCATCGTTGACCTGATGAGTGAATATCGCGCCGAGTGGCGCAAGCGCTACGGTAATTCCTGATCGTTCGAATATTCCCCCCGTTTCGCGCGTCATAGACGAATGGGTGACGATCCTGAGGAGGCCAGGTTGCTGGTTCGTGCCCGGGAAGGCGACACGGTGGCCTTCGACAGCTTGATCACTCACTACCGGGAGAGAATTTACATGCATACCTTTCAGATCGTCCGGAATGAGGAGGATGCGCTGGACCTCACGCAGGAGACGTTTATCCGGGCCTGGAGATCGCTGCCAGGATTCGACGGAACGGCGACTCTTTCGAACTGGCTGCACCGGATTGCCACCAATGCGTCCATCGATCTTTGCCGACGCCGGCGAATTCGTCCACAAGCGGAGATCGAGTCAGGATCGATGAAGATCGATCCAGCATCCCGCACGACACCTTCGAGACCAGAGCAACCTGGCTTGAGCCTTGATCGGGAGGAAATCAGGCGACGCGTGGAAGAGGCTTTCCTGTCGCTCAGCCCCGAGCACCGCGCGGTCATCATCCTCAAGGAGATCGAAGATCTCACCTATGAAGAAATGGCCCGGCATCTCGGTTGCTCCCTGGGCACCGTCATGTCGCGGCTTTTCTATGCGCGCAAGAAACTCCAAACCCTCCTTCGCGACCTCCATGAAGAGCTTTGAGGACGAAGAATGGGCCAGGACGAAGGCGCTCCTCCGGAAGGGCTTGACTGCCCCTCGTCTCGAGCATCCCGATTTCGTGAACCGCCGCGTCCTGGAGGAGATCGGACGCGCGGCAATGCCGAAGCGCCCGGCATTGCCGCCGCTGCGGTGGCTGGCCTGGTCCGGGGTTGCGGCGATCTTTTGCGCAGGGTTACTGACAATGCTCTTCCTTCCTCGCGAGATCGGCCGGCGAAGTGATTCCGAATTTATCTCCCAAGTCGTCTCGGCGCGCGCGGAGATGCCGCAGCTCTCTGTCTCAGAATTTCGCATTCCGAATGAGCGCGGCGTCGTGATCTGGATCGAAGGCGCTGACTACATTCCTGCAGAAAGTTCGGTGCGATGAGAGGGGCAGTCGCGCTTGCCATTCTCCTTTTGGCGACTGGCGTGGAGGGAGGGAAGGCGGGGGGAGATCGGATTTGGAGCGCTTTGTTGCTCGCCACGAAGGAAGATCCTCCGGGTCCGGTTCCCAAGACGTTGGAGAAGTTTGCGCCGTCGATCAGAAAAATCTTCGGCTACGACAGTTTTTATCTTCTCGGCGAGAAGAAGCGCGATCTCATTTCCGGTGGCGAAGAGTGGCTGGTTCCCAGCAAGGAATTCTTTTTCAAGGTGCAGTGCCTTTCTCAGGAGGAGACATCCTATTTGCTGCGCATCGAGTTGTATCGCGACA
>DASTFP010000132.1:0-4924 GCA_035719865.1 Terrimicrobiaceae bacterium
GCGGCCTGGGTGGTAAGTTTTCCAGCATCGACGGCTTGTTGGAGTTCTTCGTTCATGGTATTCCTTTTCTGCTTAATTGCCTGATGCTGCAAGGCCAAGAGTGTTTGCGCAGCCAATCGGCCCGTGATTAATTGCGGCCTCCATGCACGAGCTTGTTCGCACGGCCGATGCTACCGAAAAGATCTCGGATGCCTTGAGGCGCCTGCTGCGGGAGGCGAATGGGCGTCCGCTGATGATTCGCGAAATGGTGGAGATCCTTCATGGGCGCGGGCTGCAATTCGTTGTGATCCTGCTATGCCTGCCGTTCCTAGCACCGGTTACGATTCCCGGCGTTTCCATACCATTCGGTTTGGCGATTGCCCTCTGCGGGCTCCGGATTGCCTTCGGCCACAAGCCATGGCTTCCCGGGTTCGTTCTCAACCGGCGCGTTTCGTATGCGGTGCTGGAAAAAATGGTTCATTTCGGTTGCAGGGTTTACGAGAAGGTGGAGAAGGTGGTGCGTCCGCGACTTGGATTCCTCCTGGCAGGTCCGGGGATGGGAATGCTCATTGGCCTGGCCATCGCGCTATCGGGAATCTTCCTCAGTCTTCCGATCCCTCCTCCCTTTCCTTTGACGAACACCATCCCCGGCTTCGCGATTATTTTCCTGTCTCTCGGGCTTATGGAGAGAGATGGAGGACTCATCTTGTGTGGATACGGGTTGACGCTCGTCGCGGCGATCTACGTCGTCCTCATCGGTCTGGCGGGAACGGCGGGAGTCGATCACCTTTGGAGGATGCTTAAGGGAGGATGAGCTTCTGGAACGTCCAATTGGCGAGAAACTCGCAAAGGCGGGTCTTGTCCGGGAGATGGCTGACGTCTTCACCCTTGAGCGTCACGAAGCCGAACCCGGCGCCGTAGGCGCCGCCATTAACGACGCAGGCGTCAGTGTTCGAGGAACTGATCTGCTTCCTCGCGCGGGCAATCGCATCCGGGCGGGCTCCGTCGAGTTCGTACTTCCAGCCCACGATCACCGCCTGAGGAAAGAGTTTCCGCAGGCGCGGGAGCACCTTCAGCGCAGGTCGCAGGATGAGCCGAAGCTCGGCGGTGGTGCTACGAATCTTTTGCGCGCTATCTGCCCCCTCGATCGCGTGCACGACAAAGTCACAGAGCGCAGCCGCATGAAAAACTGCCGCGGGCTGAATCGTCAGCTTTTCAAGAAGCGTCAGCAACGAGGCGTTCGTCGAAAATGGGAGGATTTTCGCGTTGGTGGGTTCGGGGCGGGTCGCCGCCTCCCCGCGCAGGCAAAGCACTTCGAAGCCTGAAGCCGCCAGGGCTTCCGCCAGGATGGTCCCGAGTTCTCCGGTTGACTGATTGGTAATTCGCCGTACCCGGTCAATTGGCTCATAGGCCGGTCCGCAGGTCACCAGAGCAACGGGCATGACGCATTGTTGACCCTCTGGATTCGGTGCTCAACTCTCAAGTGACAGACTGCGGCGGAGATGATATGAAGGGCGAATGAAGATCCTTGTTGCCTCCAGCGAGATGACCCCCCTGGCCCGAACCGGCGGCTTGGCGGATGCCGTGATGGAACTTACCGCAGAGCTCGTCCGGCTGGGGCACGATGTGAGTGTCGTTCTCCCCTTCTATCGCTCAATCCGAGAAGACAAGCTTGCCAAGACGAAAAAAGCGCGCATCCGCTTTAACGTCCAGGTTGGAAACTCGGGAATACCGGGCGAGATTTTTGAAACCAAGACGTCCGATGGCATCCCGGTGTTCCTCGTCGCCCGGGACGAATTTTTCGACAGGTCCGGCTTTTACGGGGTGGATGGGCGCGACTATCAGGACAATGCGGCCCGCTTCGTATACTTCACGAAATCCGCCGTTGAGCTGGCCGCGAACATGGATCCCGCACCGCAGGTGTTGCTCGCGAATGGGTGGCAGACAGCGTTACTCCCGGTGTTCGTCTCCGAGCGCCGGCTTCCGTTCCGCACGGTGCTGACACCGCACACGCTCGCCTACCAGGGCAATTTCTGGAGCTACGATTTCGCTCTGACGAATCTGCCCGGCGACTACTTCTCCGCGCGCGGCGTCGAATACTACGGAAGCATGAACTGCCTCAAAGGCGGCATCCTCTTTGCGGATGCGGTTGTCCTTGCCGGCGAGCGTTACGTTTGCGAGGCGCAGACTCCGGAATACGGCTACGGACTGGAAAACGTCCTTCGCGAGCACCAGCACAAACTCTACGGCATTCCTTCCATAGCGGGGCTTAAGGACTGGAGACCTGCTTCGTCCGGAAATTCGGAGAGGAGCCGCGCCTCATTTCTCGAGTCGGTCGGAATGGCAGGCGAGCCGCCGCGCGCAACCTTCGTCACGTTCTCGGAGAGCAGCAGCGGCAAGGGTCTGGATATTCTCTTCGCGGCTCTGGATCGTCTTCTCGCGGACAACGTGCGCGTCGTCCTGGCCGGACCGGTCGACCAGGCCAACATCACGGCGCTGGAGATTGCGGAGCGAAAACATCGGGGACGCTTTGCCCATGTTCATGAAACCGACGACGCTTTTGCGCGTAAGGCCTTGGCAGGAGCCGATGTGTTCCTGGTTCCGGGACCGGTCGAGCCAGAAGCGATCTGGTTGAGAAGGGCGATGCTCCTGGGGGCCGTCCCTCTTGCCGCCCAATGTCCGGGTCTCTTTCAGTTCGTGCGCGATTGGGAGCAGACGCGGGGTGAAGGCAACGGATTGGTTTTTGGCGCCCAGACCGTGGATGGATTGCTGGACGGGTGCCGCAAAGCGATGAAAGTGATGGACGATCCGGCCCGCCGGGAGACGCTGCGCAAGCGGTGCCAAGAAGCGGACTTCTCCCTGGAAGCCGCAGCGCGGGCGCATGTCGAACTCTTCGAGCGTGTTCTTGGTGTAAAGAAGCCCTCAGTGGCGGCATGAGGCATGCGCCCGGCTTGATCCTAAGACGCGTTTTCGACTAGAAGCGTTATCGGTTTGGCGCTGCGCTTTTGCCGCATGAGAGCCCGCCTACCCGGCGGTGAACGACCGACGCCGGACGCGAAAATCCGACGCGCTTGCTGCTGTATTTTTTTCCCAGGATCTCATGCTCCCTGAGATTGTCACCGTCATACCGGGTCCCCGCTCGCGCGAGTGCGCTGAGAAGCTCTCGCGCTTCGAAGCCCGAGAAGTAACCTGGTTGGCCAGCGATTTTCCGGTGTTCTGGGACCGTGCGGACGGCGTAAACGTCTGGGATGTTGACGGAAATCGTTTCCTGGATTTTACCTCAGCTTTCGGCGTGACGGGTCTCGGCCACGGGGCCGGGCCGATCCGCTCGGCGCTGAGGGTCCAGGCTGAGAAGTTGCTGCATGCCATGGGCGACGTGCATCCCGCAGCGGTGAAGGCGGAGCTTTGCGAAGTTTTGAGCCGGATCACGTTCGAGCGATGGGAGATGGGCCGGGGCAAAACGATTCTTTGCAACTCCGGTTCCGAGGCTGTTGAAGCCGCATTGAAAACCGCACTTCTGCACAGTGGAAAGCCCGGCGTGATCTCCTTTGCCGGAGGTTATCACGGTCTTGGTTTGGGCGCCTTGGAGACGATCGGCATGCCCGCTTTTCGAGAGCCCTTTCAAAGCCAGCTGGCACGATTTGCGGTGAAATTGCCCTACCCCAGCTGTTTTCGATGCCCTTTTGGGCGCAGAGAAGGATTTCGGCTGGAAGGGAATCCGTTTCCCAATTGCTCGACGAGCTGTCTCGAGGAACTGCAAGAGCAAATCCTGGCAACCCTCAGGCAGCGAGAGATCGGCTGCATCCTCGTCGAACCGATTCAAGGTCGCGGCGGCGAGGTGGTGCCGCCGCGGGATTTCTTGGTGATGTTGAGGCGAATCTGCGACAACGAAAAACTGCTGCTTGTCCTGGATGAAATTTATACCGGATTTAACCGCACGGGGAAGCTCTTCGCCTGTGAGCACTTCCGGATTACCCCTGATCTCATTTGCCTGGGAAAGTCGCTAACGGGAGGATTCCCGCTGTCGGCGTGCGTCGGGCGCGGAGACATCATGGACGCCTGGCCCCCCTCTCAGGGCGAGGCTCTCCACACCAGCACAACGTTGGGCAATCCGCTGGGCTGCGCCATGGCGCTGGCTTCCATCAAGGAGCATCTCGAGGATGATACCCGGCATCTCGCGCGGAATGTTGGCCGTCAGCTGAAAGATGCTCTGTTGGCTCTGAAGGCGCCATGCGTCGGGAACGTGCGCGGCGTCGGCGCGCTGCTGGGCGTTGAACTTGTGAAGCGCGACGGTGAGCCTTACAGTTCGCTGGCTGCCGCCGTCATGCGCCAAGCCTTGCAGGACGGCCTGATTCTCCTCGGCGGTGGATTGCACGGGAATGTCCTTTCGTTCGCGCCGCCCTTTGCGATTTCCGGTTCGGAAATCGAGTTCCTTGCCGCAAAACTCGAAGATTATCTCGCCCGCTTGCCTGGTTCCATTTCGTAGTCGAGCGCGAGCCGCTCGGTAATATTCGGCTTGATGACCTCCTCGACGAACTTCACATGATTGGGATCCTCCGCGTAGAGATTAAGCTTCTCCATCGAATCGAGTTCCACGGAAAGGAAGAACGGCCACTCCATATTCGAATCCACCCGCTTGCCGCACCTGATGCTGAGGACTTCCGGAATCCTTAGCAATTGGATTCGGGTTTCCCGCATCATCCACTCAAGTTTCGCCTCGTCCACCTCCGGCTTGAGTTTAAAGAGGACCAGATGATAAATCATGGCTTAAGACACGGTTGATGCTCAGGTCCAGTCCAAGGCGCCCTTCTTGATCGCGTAGAGGTAGCCAAACAAGAGAATGATGATAAAGCTGCACATGCTCCAGAGGATCACAGTTCCATAGACGGCGACGAACGGCTGAAAGACAACCGCCCACGGGTACATGAACACGATCTCGATATCG
>DASTFP010000133.1:0-2343 GCA_035719865.1 Terrimicrobiaceae bacterium
AGCCAGGATCTTTGTGGCGGGCATCGATCAGCTGACAGCCTCGGATATTCGGTTCGCAGACGAGCTCGGCTACAGGATCAAGCTATTGGCCACCATTCGGGCGGGCGTGGGCAATGCGATTGAAGTTCGCGTCTCTCCGACGCTGATCCCGAAGAGCCACGTTCTCGCCTCCGTCAATGGAGTGTTCAATGCCATCTCCGTGCGCGGAGACATTGTCGGCGAAACCCTGTTCTACGGCCGCGGCGCCGGCCGGGAACCCACGTCGAGTTCGGTTCTGGCCGACCTTGCGGAAGCCTCCGTCGGACTGGAGAGTTCACGATTCTGCTACGGATTCACGTCTCACGATCTTTACGGGAAATGCCTCCCCGTCGAGGACGCCATCTCGAAGTATTACCTTCGCCTCCGCGTCGAGGACAGACCGGGCGTTCTTGCGCAGATCGCGGGAGCGCTTGGCGAAGCGGGAATCGGTATTCTTTCGGTCATCCAGCCGGAGAGTCATTCTGAAGGTTCAGCTATGCTTGTACTGATGATTCACGACGCGCCCTTCGGGGCGATGCGGCGCGCGGCCGCGGCAATCGCGTCATTCAGCTGCGTAAGGGACACGCCAGCTCTCCTTCACGTCGAAACCTTCACGTAGGTGTCCCGCCGAGATCGAAGAATGAGAATCGCCGCGCCTCGCCTTGCCAGCAGATCCCGAACCTTGGCCAGGCTACCTTTCTAAACGCCGCAAACCGCCGAGCAACATGTCACCGCTCAACGATCGCGGCGTAATCAGCCGATTTCGCAAATACCTTCCGGTCACGGACGCAACGCCCGTCGTCTCCCTGAATGAGGGCTCCACACCCTTGATCCATTCGCCACGCTTGAGCGAACGCGCAGAAGCCGAGGTTTACATAAAGTACGAGGGGCTAAACCCCACCGGTTCCTTTAAGGATCGCGGCATGACAGTTGCCCTCTCGAAAGCGCTGGAACGCGGGGCCGCTACGGTCATCTGCGCCTCCACCGGAAACACGTCGGCCGCCGCCGCCGCCTATGCGGCCCGCGCCGGCATCCTCTGCGCCGTCCTCCTGCCAGCAGGCAAGATCGCGAGCGGGAAATTGGTGCAGGCCTACCTCTACGGCGCAAAGGTAATCGCTTTGCGGGGAAACTTTGACGACGCATTGCGCCTGGTTCGTGAACTTGGCAGCCTGCGCAGCATCGAAGTGGTCAATTCCATCAATCCGGACCGAATCGAGGGGCAGAAGACCGCCGCGTTCGAAATTATCGAGGAACTTGGAGACGCACCCGACCTGCACATCCTGCCCGTCGGAAACGCCGGAAACATTACCGCCTACTGGAAAGGATATCGTGAATTTCGCGACCTTGCGCGATCGACGCTGCTTCCGCGCATGATCGGTTTTCAGGCTGCCGGTTCGGCGCCGATCTTTCACAACCAAATCATTGAATCCCCAAACACGATCGCGACAGCAATTCGCATTGGCAACCCCGCAAGCTGGAAAGGCGCAGACGTCGCGATCGCGGAGAGTCGCGGGAAAGTGGGCGTTGTCACCGATGCTGAGATCCTGGCCGCCCAAAGCTGGCTCGCGAAGAACGAAGGCGTCTTCGTCGAACCTGCAAGCGCGGCGTCCGTGGCGGGCCTCTTCCAGCTCGGAAAGACAGGTGCACGGCGGATAGTGCTTACCGTAACCGGTCACGGACTCAAGGATCCCGATACGGCGATGACTACCGGCGACTACGAGCCCCTCGAGGCGGAAGCAGACGTCTCCGCAATCCGTCGCGTTCTCGAGGACGGCCAGCGATAACCAACAACTGCCCAACGATCCGCGATCCATGTCCCTCGTCGTTCAAAAATATGGAGGAACCTCGGTTGGCACGCCCGACCGCATCAAGGCCGTCGCCACCCGGGTGCTTGAGACTCAGCGTGCTGGCAACGCGGTTGTCGTCGTCGTTTCCGCGATGTCCGGGGTCACCGACGGTCTGATCAAGCTCGCCAACCAGCTGGCGCCTCGCCCGACCGAGCGTGAACTCGACGTCCTTCTCGCCACCGGCGAACAGACCACCATTGCGCTCACAGCCATGGCCATAAACTCCATCGGCGGAAAGGCAGTCTCGCTCACCGGAGCCCAGGCAGGAATCCTCACCGACGGTCTCCATACCAAGGCCAAGATCGCCAACATCTCTCCGCGCCAGATCCGAAGATACCTTACCGACGGCTTCATTTGCATCGTCGCCGGCTTCCAAGGCCAAACCTTGCAGGGCCAGATCACCACGCTCGGGCGAGGCGGCAGCGACTTGACCGCCATTGCGATTGCCGCCGCTCTAAAGGCCGATACCTGCGAAATT
>DASTFP010000134.1:0-7814 GCA_035719865.1 Terrimicrobiaceae bacterium
GGCACGGGCAAGACTCGCACGATCACCGCGCGGATCTCCTGGTTGATCGCGCAAGGCGAGGATCCGGCCAAGATCATGGCTGTGACATTTACTAACAAGGCTGCCAAGGAAATGAAGGATCGCATTGCGAGCATGGTTGACGCCGATCAGGCAAAGCAGGTGACCGCCTGCACCTTTCATGCGTTGTGCCTGAGAATGCTTCGGTCCGATGCCCATCGGCTTGGCTACAAGTCAAACTTCAGCATTCTCGACGAGAGCGACCGGATCGGTCTCATCAAGAAGATCATTGTGCGCGTTTGCGCGCGTGATGAAAAGCTCGACCCTCATCTCGCGGGAAACCTCATCAGCAGGGCGAAAAACAACGGCTGGCCGCCACAGCAGGAGGAGTCGCTCGCGGGTGCTGTGTGCCGCCGCTACGAGCAGGAGCTTCGCGCCTTGAACGCCATGGATTTCGACGATCTGCTCGCCAAGGCGGTCCAACTGCTCTCCGAGGTGGATGACGTCGGCGACAAGTGGCGGGCGAATGTGCGTCACCTCATGGTGGACGAGTTCCAGGATACCAACCGTCTGCAGCTCGAGCTAGTCAGCCGGCTAGCGAGCGGAAGGCCGGCAAATGTCTGTGTCGTGGGCGACGACGACCAGAGCATCTATGGGTGGCGCGGCGCAGAAGTTTCGAACATCCTGGAGTTTGAAAAACACTTCCCGAATCCTCGCGTCGTTCGGCTCGAGCAAAACTATCGCAGCACGAACGCGATTCTTTCCGCCGCCAATCGGCTCATCTCGAACAACCCGCGCCGGCGCCGGAAGAATCTCTGGAGTCCGCAACAGGGTGGGGATCCCGTGCGCTTGATTTGCATGCCAGACGATCGCAAGGAGGCCGAGTTCGTCATCCAGGAGATCGCCGCCCATCGGGCGGAGAGGAATATACCCTGGGAACACTTTGCTGTCGCCTACCGCATGAACGCGCAGTCCCGGCTCCTCGAGGAAAGCCTTCGAAGGAACAAAATTCCCTATCGGCTGGTCGGCGGAAGAAGCTTCTTCGAGAGGCGCGAGATCAAGGACGTTGTCGCCTACATTTCGGTCCTCCTCAATCCGGCGGATGATCCGTCGCTTCTTCGCATCATTAACACTCCGCCGCGCGGAATCAGCCCGACCAGTGTCCAGTTGGCGCTCGCGTTCAGCGCCGAGCGCAAATTGAGCCTGTTCGAGGCGCTGCGCCATCGCGATTGCCTGGACAGCTGCACGCGAAAAACCGCGGAAGCCATGCGCGCTTTCGCCGATGGCATTGAAGCTGCGCGCGTTCGACTTCGAAGCCCTGGTTCAGATTACGCGAGCATCGTTTCGTCGCTTTTGGAACAAGGAGGGTATTTGGAGGATCTCAAACGCTCCTGCAAGACCCCCGATGAGTCTCTAAATCGCGAAGAGAATGTGAAGGAAATGTTGCGCGCGCTGGCTGACTACCGGAAGGGCCCAGCTCGGGGACTCCAAGGTTTTCTGGACGAGGTGAGCCTCGATCGCGAACGCGAGGAGGACAGGGAGGAATCCGCTCGCGGCGTGACGCTGATCACCCTTCATGCCGCCAAGGGCCTCGAATTTCCCCATGTTTTCCTGATTGGGGTCGAGGACGGCTTGATTCCGCATGAGCGGTCGAAGGCAGAGGGCACTGTCGATGAAGAACGCCGCTTGCTTTATGTCGGTATCACACGGGCCATGAGTTCGCTCGTCATCACGTGGTGCCGCGGTCGGCGCAAATTTGGCAGCCCGCTGCATTGTCGTCCCAGTCCGTTTCTCCGCGAGATTCACGGCGAGCACGTAATCGAGGAAAGTTATGAGGGCCTCATGAGTCGGCCGATGGAAAGGGAGGACGTCGCGGCGCAGTTCGCGCGGCTCAGAGCGCGATTGGGCAAGGTTTGAAGCGCTTTGATTTGCAGAGGCGCTTGTGCCAAGCGCCTGTCGAATCAATCAGGCGGTTGACACAACCGCCTCCACAAAGGCATGTCCTCAAAGATGAAATTTGGAATTCTTGGAGCCATGCCCCACGAGGTGGCTTTCATGGAGCGATCGATGACCGTTCGCCGCACTGTCGAGGCCGGAATGCGCACCTTTTACGAAGGCACTTGGGCCGGACAGGAGGTCGTGCTGGTGCTTTCGCGCGTGGGGAAGGTTTCGGCCTCCATCACCACGCTCCTTCTGGTGGAGCGGTTTGGCGTTACGCATATCGTCTTCACGGGTGTCGCCGGCGCCATCGACCCCAGCCTGCGCATCGGCGATGTCGTCGTGGCCGAGCGCCTCGTCCAGCACGATATGGACGCCAGTCCTTTGCCGGCTTTCAAGCGCTTCGAGATCCCTCTGCTGGGGAAGATTTTCTTTGAAGCGGGCCTTTGCGATGAGGCCTTCGAGGCTGCCATCCACTACACGCAGGGGGATTTCTTGAAGGATGTGGCGGCGGAGAAGCGGGCAGCGTTCGGCATTGACCAACCTCGTGTCTGGCGGGGCCTCATCGCCAGCGGAGACCAGTTCCTCGCCGATTCTCGAAGAACCGCGGAGCTTCGCCAAGTCCTGCCCAGTCTGCTTTGCGCGGAGATGGAGGGCGCCGCGGTCGCGCAGGTGTGCCACGAGATGGGCGGCGTTCCGGCCGCCATCATCCGGGTGATCTCCGATCAGGCGGATCATTCCGCGGCTGTGGATTTTCTCCGATTCGTTGATGATGTGGCGGAATATCTTACGGGCGGCATTGTGCACTCGCTCTTGAATTCGTTTGCATCACGCCCATCCGGTGTTTGACTTCACACATGAGTGCAGGACAAGGTTCCACCGGAAACGTTATTGCGTCGCTCGCAAGCTTTTTTATCCCTGGTCTCGGCCAGTTGATTCAGGGACGGCCCTTCCGGGCGCTCGTATTCTTCGTCAGCGCCGCACTTCTGTGGCTAATCTGGATGGGCTGGATCATGCACATTTGGTCGATTATCGACGCCGCATTGTGGAAGCCGTGATCCGGGGCTAGTTTGAGAGGGTGGATCCCCTCCTCAACTATATCAATGGGCGCTTCGTCCCTTCCAAGGCGGGCCGAACGCGCGAATACCTGAATCCGGCGGACAATTCGGTTCTGGGGGTGGCTGCGGATTCGGACACCTCTGATGTCGAGGGCGCCATCGCCGCGGCACGTCTGGCTTTTGACGATGGACCATGGCCGTGGAAACCGGCCGCAGAACGCGCGGGCAAGCTTTTCAAGCTGGCCGATATGATTGAGTCCAATGCAGAAGAGCTCGCGCGCTTGGACACCCTTAACAATGGCAAGCCGCTGCGTGAAGCGCGCTTCGATGCGGCGGATGCGGCGGGATGTTTTCGCTTCTACGCCGGGCTGGCGACCAAGCCGCAGGGCCAGACTTACGAAGTGGGGGACCCGAACATTGTCGCCGAGACCGTGCGTGAACCTATTGGCGTGTGCGGTCAGATCATCCCATGGAACTATCCGCTTCTCATGGCGGCTTGGAAGCTCGCGCCCGGCCTCGCCGCCGGAAACTGCTGCATCCTCAAACCCTCCGAGCTCACTCCTCTTTCGGCTGTGCGGCTTTTCGAGCTGATCGACGAGGCTGGGTTTCCTCCCGGAGTCGCGCAGCTTGTGCTCGGCGCGGGCGATCCGGCGGGCTCTTCCCTCGCGGCCAGCAACCGCGTGGACAAAATCGCTTTCACGGGCGGCACCGCCACGGGTCGGAAGGTCATGATCGCGGCGGCTGGAAACCTTAAGAAGATCTCGCTCGAGCTCGGGGGAAAGAATCCGAATGTCGTTTTTGCCGATGCGGACCCCGATGTCTCGCTCGAATACGCAATGTATGCAATCTACGCCGGGCAGGGCGAGGTCTGCAGCGCAGGATCACGTCTGATTTTGGATCGCAAGTCGGCGGATTCCTTTCTCGCGCGCCTCGCCGCGGCAGCGGACAGGATCGTGGTGGGCGACGGCATGAAAGAGGAAACCGAAATGGGGCCGTTGATCAGCCGCGCGCATCAAAAAAAGGTTCTCGACTATATCGAAACGGGCAAATCGGAAGGGGCGCAGCTATTGTGCGGCGGCGCCGCCTACGACGGCGAGCGCGCGAAGGGCAATTTCGTGCAGCCGACGGTATTCGCGAACACAAGCCCTTCCATGAGAATCGTCCGGGAGGAGATTTTTGGTCCGGTTCTGGTCGTCCAGCTTTTCGATACCGAAGAGGAGGCCGCCGCGCTTGCGAACGACACGGTTTACGGTCTGGCCGGGGGCGTGTTCACCAGCGACGGCGCAAAGGCGCGGCGCTTCATTCGCCGACTGCGCGCGGGCATCACCTGGATCAACACTTACCACCCAACCTTCAATGAGGCTCCCTGGGGAGGTTACAAACAGAGCGGCATTGGGCGGGAGCTTGGCACGTATGGCTACGAGGCCTATACCGAAGTTAAGCAGATCAATACCAATCTTGCTCCTTCGCGACTTGGTTGGTATCGGCACCTCTGATAATTCTGGCCGAAGCGCCTGAGTTCTGATTTGTAAGGAGTGTAAGGAGGATAAATTTGACACTTCTTGGAATTGACATCGGCGGAACCGGAATCAAAGGCGCCCCGGTTGATGTGGAAACCGGCCAGCTCACCGCAGAGCGCTTTCGGATAGAAACCCCCCAGCCGTCTGTGCCTAACGCCGTGGCAGACGTTGTCAAGCAGGTCGCCGCGCATTTCAGCTACAGCGGACCCGCCGGGGTTACGTTTCCCGCCGTCGTCAAGCACGGCGTTACCTACACCGCCGCCAACGTCGATCGCTCGTGGATCGGCACCAATGCGGGCGAGCTTTTCTCGCGGCATATTGGCGGACCGGTCACCGTGGTCAACGACGCGGACGCCGCGGGAGTCGCCGAGATCCGCTTTGGGGCGGGCAAGGACCGCAAGGGGGTTATCATTTTGGTGACGCTCGGCACCGGGATTGGGTCCGCGGTTTTCCTGGACGGCCAGTTGCTTCCGAACTCGGAGTTTGGCCACCTTATGATCAGGGGCAAGGCAGCTGAAAGGCGCGCTTCGGAGAAGGTTCGGGTGGACAAGAAGCTGTCGTGGAAGCAATGGGCCAAGCGGATCAGCGAGTTTCTCAACGAGCTGGAGAAGCTCTTCTCGCCTGATTTGTTCATTATCGGCGGAGGCATCAGCAAGAAGGCGGAGAAATTCTTTCCCTTTCTTACGACCAAGACAGAAGTCATCGTCGTTCCTGCCCAGATGCGCAATGAAGCCGGAATCATCGGCGCCGCTTATCTGGCACACGTCGCGACGCAGTAGCGTCCCCTCCCTATTCCCTTTACGCAGGCAGTCCCCGCTCCATATTTGCGGGATATGCCTGAGGCGCCGACGGGAACAGTAAGCTTCCTCTTCACGGATATCGTGGGGAGCACGCGGCTTTGGGAGAAATTTCCCGCGCAGATGGGAGCGGCGCTGGCCCGGCACGACGAATTGATCCGCAATTCTGTGGAAATGCATGGGGGGCAAGTATTTAAGCGTGTTGGCGACTCGTCATGCGCGGCTTTTCAAGCCCCCGGTGATTCGCTGAAGGCGGCCATTGACGCGCAGCGCGCCCTGGCGACCGAGGACTGGAGCGATATCGGATCGCTTCCGGTCCGAATGGGTATTCACGTTGGCGCAGCAGAGTTTCGGGACGGTGACTATTTTGGAAGCACGCTGAACCGCGCATCACGGATCGAGGGCGCGGCGCACGGCGGTCAGATCCTGCTTTCGCGGATCGCTGTCGAGTTGCTTGAAGATGAACCCTTGGACGCGATTTCCTTCAAGTCGCTCGGCAACCATCGGCTGCGCAACCTCGATCGCCCGGAACACCTCTTCCAGGCGGTTGCCGCTGGTTTGCAGGAGTCTTTCCCGCCGCCAAGGAGCATGGAGGCATTGCCCAACAACCTTCCGGTGCAGACGACCAGCTTCGTCGGGCGTGAAAAAGAGCTTGAAGGCGTCAAACGCCTTCTGGGCAGCACCCGGCTGCTAACGTTGATGGGCACCGGAGGGACTGGCAAGACTCGCCTGGCCCTCGAAACAGGCGCGCAAGTCATTCAGGAGTTTCGCGATGGCGTCTGGCTGGTCGAGCTGGCTTTGATTTCCGAACCGGAGCGCGTCGAGGAAGCCGTCGCCGCGGCACTTGGTGTTCGCGAGGAACCTGAGCGCACGCTTCGCGCGACGCTGATGAACTTTCTGCGCGGCAAGAACGTTCTGATACTCTTCGACAATTGCGAGCATCTGCTGGCGATGATCTCAATGCTGGGGGCCGACCTGTTGCGATCGTGTCCCCGCCTGAAGATCCTTGCCACCAGCAGGCATTCTCTCGGGATCAGCGGCGAAGCCACTTTTTTCGTCCCTCCCCTGCAAACGCTTGAGATTGACGATGATGATTTCCGCGGAGCCGGGTTCGCCGGGCGTCTCTCGCAGTATGAAGCGGTGAAGCTCTTTGTGGCACGTGCCGTGGCAGTGAGCCCGGACTTCGCGCTGACCGACGATAATGCGTCCGCGGTGGCCGAAATTTGCAGTCGCCTGGACGGGATTCCGCTTGCGATCGAGCTGGCAGCCGCGCGAGTAAGGCTGTTGAGCGCAGACCAGATCGCCGCGCGCCTCGATGACCGTTTCCGGCTTCTCCGTGGCGGCAGTCGCGACGGCCTTCCGCACCAGCAGACTCTCCAGGCGCTCATTGATTGGAGTCACGATTTGCTCTCGGAGCAGGAGCGCATCGCTTTTCGCAGGATGGGCGTCTTCGGCGGCGGGCGAACGCTCGAAGCGCTTGAGGCCGTCTGCTCCGGGGATGGAATCGAGGAATTCGAAGTGCTTGATCTGCTCGAGCAGCTTGTGGACAAGTCGCTGATCAGCGTCGAGCGCGACGCCTCGGGGAACACCCGCTATACCATGATCGAGTCGGTCTGGCACTATTCCCGTGAAAAGCTCGAGGCCTCCGGTGAGGCGGCGACCCTGCGCGACAGACATTTGAACTATTTTCTCGATTTCGCTCTGGAGGCTGCCCCGCATCTCGAGGGCCCAGACCAAAAGACATGGCTCGATCGCTGCCAAAATGAACTTTTCAATCTTCGGTTCGCCACGGAGTGGGCCATAAAATCGCGGAAGGTCGAGGCGGGGTTGCGTCTGTTCGGTGCGCTTTACCGCGTCATAGAAATTCGCAGCAATCTTGCGGAGGCTTGGGAGGTCGCCATGAGGCTGTTGGCACTCCCGGATGGAGACGTGGCGCTCAATTACAAGGCGGATGCGCGAATCGCCGCCGGGCGCCTGGCCTGGGCGGCTGATCGCTATGACGAGTCCCGCAAATTTTATGCGGACGCACAGCAGCTCTACGATGCGGCCGGTGACGAGAGGGGCTCCGTTCTGGCTGACATGCTGACCGGTTTCCTGGACCGCGGCGATGGGGATACCGAAAGCGCCGAGAAGCGTTTCCAGCGGGCGCTGGCTGGCGGGCGCAGGATCAAGCTCGCCTATGTCGAGGCGGGCAGTCTGAGCGGTCTTGGCAGCATCGCCATGGATCGCGGCGATCTTGAGGTCGCGCGCCGGCTCAAGGAGGAGAGCCTGGCGATATACGAGCGCCTCGGCGATCACTGGATTATCGGCCTCATCCTTGGTGGCATCACCCGGGTTGCAATTGCGCAAAGGGATTTCTCGCGCGCCCGGAGCGCACTCGCCGAGTGGGCACGAATCACCCGCGAATTGGGCAATCGATGGACGCTTCCCGATATTTTGGATTGCTACGCCGACCTTGCGCTCGCCTCGAACCAGCCCCAGCGCGCTGCCCGCCTTTTCGGGGC
>DASTFP010000135.1:0-2647 GCA_035719865.1 Terrimicrobiaceae bacterium
GCCAACCTGAACTTGGAACCGGCAGCGGTCACAATCTTCTCCACGGACTGGGACCCGGGGCGACTGTCTCACGCAAGGGAAAACCCTGTTTCGGTCGTGACCGAGTTTTTGTTTGATGACGCAGATCGCAACAGGTGCATCGACTTGTTTAACCAGATTCGGCTCATTTACCTTAGAAACGGTGCCCGTGACTGGCATCTCTATGCAGAGTATGTCCGTTCGAACCGTTTCCAAATGGAAGTGGTGGCGCCGTCCTGGACGGACTATCAGAGGCAGCAGGAGCGGCTGACCAACGACGAAAAAGCAATCCTGGACGATTTGTACAGCCTGCATAAAGAGGGGCGGCCGAGGGAGTTCATCCGTGTTTCCGTGAATCGGATTATCATAAAGAAGATCAAGTCCCAAGGCGTCACGCTGGGCAATACCGATCAGTAACAACGCAACCATTCCCATCTTCAGGCGTGAATGCTCGAAACTTCTCGATTTCAGTGGTGTTGCTTAATTATGGATGATTTTAAGGAGAAAGATCCCTTGTGGGAGCTGCTTGGGCGCTCCCGTCGCGTTGGCGCCTCTCCGTATTTTGTGCGCAAGGTCCTGCGTGCCGTCCAGGAAGAGAAGCCCGTGCGGTTCTCTTGGGGAGGGCTCTGGCGGTGGCTAATTCCGACCGCGGCGTGCGCAGCCCTTGTGATTGGCTGGGCTACCTACCAGCACGATCAGCAGGAAGCATTCGACGCTTATTTCGACCAGGCTGCCGACCTCCAGTCGCTGGTCGTCGCGTCCGAGGATGCCTCCGTGTGGCTTGACGAGCCCACGCTTTAAAAACGGGGCGTAATGCTGCGACAGATACCTGACGGCTCGTCAGGCGGGTGGACCGCTATTCTTCCAGCAACTCAGTGAGCTTCGGGTAGACAAGAGCTATCTTTTGGTTGGGCTGGTTTGGGTCGATAAAGTCGTGGGGAACCTCATCGGCCGCGGCAAATTTGAAGGTTTCGATCCCTTCGCGACGAAGACCACGCCAGTTCGCGACAAGCTCAGCCGTCAGGTCGTTATTCGCCGCGGTATCCGAAGCGGTCGTCACGACTAGGATCGAGGGGCATCGAGGTGCCTGACTTCGTGATTCTTCGAGGACTGTCCGGCCGAGAAGCATGGTCTCGCCGATCACCCGTGTCGGAAAGCGCGGGTAGGCATAAGGCGGCCCCTCGAGGTTTTCCCGTTTTTTCGAGTTCCACCAGAAGAACATGTTCGGCAAGCGAAGAAGAAGTCGCTCGAGCGGCGTCCAGGCCCATCTTGGGACGTCGGCCGGGGCCAGGAACGGAGCCAGAAGGACAGACCGGCTTACATCGCTTCGGTTCTGCGCCATCCAAGCGACGGTCGCGCCGCTGATGGAAAGACCTGCTGCTGTGACCTTGGTCCCGAGGCCCCGAGCGAGATCGACAGCGCGATTTCCCGCTTCGAGCATGTCCTCCGCGCTGAGACGGGCCCAGTCCGTTGCGAGCCTGTTTTCTTCGCCATGGTACGGGACGATCGGAATGACAACATTGTGCCCCCTTTCGAAAAGCAGCCTGGCGAGCTTCGTAAACTGTGCCGGGCAATTCGAAAGACCATGCAGGAGCACGAAGACGTGCTCAGTTGGATACCCATGATCGAGCAGCTGAACCACGCATTCCGGGCGGATTTTCGGGGGCGTGTCGGCGATCAGTTTCCGGATGTCGCCTACCGCCTGGGCGTAGGGAGGTGGCTTGCCCGCCGTTTCGTTGACGAATGGCCGGCGCGTAATCGGCAGGCAAACGATGGCGAGGAGAGCGCCCACACACGATACGGATCCCCATACGAGCAGGCGCCCGAGGGTCCATTTCCTTTGTCGGTTGCGCATGCGCCGTCGAGGTTCAACAAACGCGCGCTAGACCCCCCGCGCGCGCGGCTCCCAGATAAACTTGTGGATCTGCAGCTGAAAACGCGCTGACAACCGGTCTTCGAGCATCCACTCGACGATTTGGCGGGGCTCGATACGCCCAAAAACCGGACTCAGGAGCACCGCCTTGACCCGATTTGCGAGCTGGTGGCATTCGATCTGTTCGCGAGACCACTCATAGTCGTCCCGCGAGCCGATCACGAACTTCACCTCATCGCGATGGTTGAGAAACGCGATATTGGCATAGAGGTTCCGGGCGACCTCTCCGCTGGAAGGCGTCTTGAGATCCATGATCCTGTGCACGCGCGGGTCAATTCCCGAGATATCATGCGCGCCGCTGGTCTCGATGAGCACGGTTCGATCGGCATCGCAAAGGGCGGTCATAAGCGAAAGAACGCTCTTTTGCAGCAAGGGCTCACCTCCGGTGATTTCCACGAGTGGACACTCGAATCTCACAACCTCGCCGAACACCTCATCAAGCGACTTGCGGGTACCCTCGTAGAAGGCGTATTCGGTGTCGCAGTAGCTGCACCGCGAATCGCACCCCGTCAGCCGCACGAAAACGCACGGCAATCCCGCCCAGGTGCTCTCCCCCTGCACCGAGAGATAGATTTCATTGATTTTGAGTTTGCCTTCCAAAGGAGTAGAACTGCCCCGGAACGACTAATGGCTGCGAAGGACCGGCTTGTAAAGGCGTCACGACGCCTTGAGCAAGAGCCGCCTGTCTAAATCGCC
>DASTFP010000136.1:0-6673 GCA_035719865.1 Terrimicrobiaceae bacterium
GGGCCCCTCCGATGTCGAGCAGATCTCCCCCGATAGCAGCCACGTCGCAGAAGCCTGCGTTGGCGAGGAGCCAGTCGAACTGTCTGAGGCTGTAGTGGAGGTCGGCAACGTAAAGGATTTTCATTCTTCGATCCGAAACAATTGGCTCGCGTGGCCTTCATGCCACAGAAAGGGTCTGGCACCAGCAGTTGGCTTCGGATGGCAACGATTCTAGCGGGTCCCGCCCGAACGGCGCAAAGCTTTCCCGCCTCGCTCCGCGGAACGCTATCCGAACATGAAAGCAAGCGCTGCCGCTCTTGCCTTCGGGCGTGCTATTTGCTCCCCTCGGACCGGAGCGCTCAGCTCCCTGGATTCATGAAACTTTGCATATCCCTATTTCTGTCTTTGGCTTTGGCGGGCTGCGCGACACTCAAGGTCCGGCTCGATGGACGTGGCGAGGCCATGCAGGTTCGCAAGGACCGCGAGTTCGCATCATCCGAGGCCGCCAGGAGTATCGCCGCCGGTCAAGCAGCTGATCTCTTCAAGTCAGCCCAGGCCCTTCCGTTTACGGATGAGCGGCGGATGACACTGCTCCTGGAGAGCGCCCGGATCCTCCTGGCCTCCGGTGAAACCTCACCGGCGGCACAGCAGCTCTACAACGCGGTGATCCGCCAGGTCGTCGCGATGCTCGGCGCCGGAGGCATCAAGGATCGGGCGATCCGCGGCGGAGACGGAGTCACGCGACTCGTTGTGTTGCGCGCGGACAAAGACAGCGTGGATCCCGGGCAATGGGATTCGCTTGTGCCGGCTTCGGACGTGCGGATCGGGAGACTCAACCAGCGCAGTATCCAGGAAGGTTGGGGCGTCCCATACGTGGCGTATTTTCCGCGAAATGCCAGCTTCCTCAAGGACCAGCCTGGCATTCCCCCGGCGGGAATGTGCCTGCCCGTGACAGCGGTGGTAACATTTCGGGACGGCACCGCCACGCTTCGTTGGGTCAACACTCTGAAAACCGATAGCGTTGTTCTGGCCGGCCGAAGGGTGCCCCTTGGGGCAGACTATTCCGCTGCCATTGCGGTGCTCCTTTCTCACACCAAAAACCGCTCGATCGATCTGGGAGCGCTATTTTTCACCCGCCAACGGGTGTCCAACATCGGCCTGTTCCAACTTGAGCCCTACGATCCGAACAAGATCCCTGTCGTGCTAGTTCACGGACTGCTATCGCGTCCGGAAGCCTGGACCCAAGCGATCAACGGATTGCTTGCCGATTCAAGAATCCGGAGAAATTACCAATTCTGGCTGTATCTCTACCCGACAGGCCTGCCGGTGTGGAGGTCCGCGGCGGCTTTGCGGGACGAACTGGATCGCTTCGACGCCCGATTCTCGAAGATCCGGCCAACCTCCAATCTCAAACGCGCGATACTGATCGGTCACAGTATGGGCGGCCTGATCTGCAGCTCGATGATTCGCGAGGGCGGCGAAAGGCTATGGAGCCAGTTTTCCGACATTCCCGCTGCCCAGCTTCAATTGAGCCCGGAAGCCAGGCGGGAACTGCTCAAACTTCTCTATTTTTCGCCGCGCCCCGATGTCTCCCGCGTCATCTTTGTGGCCACCCCTCATCGCGGCAGCGGACTTGCGTTGCGACCGATCGCCGGCTTCTTTGCGAGCCTGATCCAGCTCCCTTTGAGCGCGCTCGCCGCCCCGCAAGAGCGTTCCGAAATTCTGCGAAGCATGCGCGATGATGTCCGAAGCGCTTTTGTCGCGCCGGCAAACAGCATCCGCTTTCTCCGGGCCAGGTCCCCCTTGCTGAAAGCCATCCTCCAACTTCCCATGTCGCGATCCATCCCGTACCACACGGTTATTGGAGACCGCGGCAAGGGGAATTCGCCCAACAGCAGCGATGGCGTGGTCCCCTACTGGAGCTCTCATCTCGATGGAGCCGCCTCGGAGAAAATTGTCCCGTCCGGTCATGGTGCCAACGAACACCCCGAGGGGATCGCAGAAATCCGGCGAATCCTTATCGAAGCACTGCCCGCAGAAAAGGGCGGCCGATGAAAACACGAGGAAAGGTTTCCTTGGCGAGGCGCCTCGCGACACGACTTAGCTCGGCGCTGGTTCCCCCGCAGGAACCTCCCCACCTTGTTCTCGGACGCGCAGGCGAAAGACTGGCCGCCCAATATCTGCGGGGCCATCGACACAAGATCTTGTACCGAAACTTCCGGGCGCCGCGGGGAGGCGAGGTGGATATTGTCTGCCGCGATAAGCGCCATAACGAACTCGTCTTCGTCGAAGTGAAGACTCGATCCTCGGAAGAATTCGGCCGTCCCCTCGACGCGGTGAACCAAAGAAAACGCCGGCTGATCCTCCGCGGAGCGATGACGTGGCTCAAGATGCTCGACATGCCCGATATTGTTTTCCGATTCGATGTGATCGAGGTCGTGATGCCGGGCGACGTCGTTCGACACATCGAAAACGCCTTTCGGCTGCCGGACGACTACTCCTATTGATCGATTTTATCGCCAAACCGGATCTCCGGTGCATCTTTTCACAGGCCTCTTCTCATCTTCATGCGCATTCTCTCAGGCATTCAGCCTTCGGGCACTCTGCATCTCGGCAACTATTTCGGCATGATGAAGCCATCCATCGAGCTGCAACACCGCGGCGAGGCCTTCTATTTCATCGCCGATCTTCATGCCCTGACCACCGTCCACGACGCGGGAGATTTGAGCGAGAACATCCGCGCGGTCGCCATTGATTTCCTGGCCTGCGGTCTCGATCCGCGCAAAACCTGCCTCTTCCGCCAGTCCCAGGTTCCAGCCGTCACCGAACTCGCATGGATTCTGAGCACTCTGACGCCCATGGGACTGCTGGAGCGATCCCACTCGTACAAGGATAAGCTTAGCCGGGGTCTTCAACCTACCCATGGACTCTTCGCCTATCCCGTGCTGATGGCGGCGGACATTCTCATTTACGACAGCGACGTGGTTCCCGTGGGCAAGGACCAAAAGCAGCACATCGAAATCGCTCGCGATCTTGTCATAAAGTTCAACGAGACCTACGGGCCGACATTGAAATTGCCGGAGCCGAGCATCCGCGACGACACAGCCATCGTGCCCGGCCTCGACGGGGAAAAGATGAGCAAGAGCTACGGCAACACGATCGGGATCTTTGAAGAGGAATCCGCGATGCGAAAAAAAATCATGAGCCTCAAGACCGACTCGACCCCCGTCGAGTCTCCCAAGCCCATCGAAAATTCAACGATTCTCGCGCTCTACAAACTGGTGGCCGATCCCGCCGACTACGCGAAGATGGTGAGCGATTTTCAGGCGGGTGGGGCCGGCTACGGCGACTTCAAGAAACGGCTCTTCGCTGCCTTGTGGGACTATCTGGCCCCCATGCGGGAGAGAAGAAACCAAATCCTTTCGGATCCGGGGTATGTCGAAATGGTGTTGCGGGACGGCCGCCAGAGAGCAAACCAAGTCGCTGAGGAGGTCATGTCCCGAGTGCGCTCGGCGACCGGCTTATAGCATACAGTTTTATCTCCGAGCGTTTGAAGCGTTTTGATCCTCGCTCGGGGACGCAGCCAGAGCCCGCTAATTTGGATGGCAACGAGATCGAGGCCCTGCCTCTCTGGAAGTTACCGTGAGGAGGGCTTAGCCTCGGCCCTGTCCTTATACCAGAGAATCCCGTGGCGCCTAAGATTGGCGACAAGCGCCCTGAGGTTCTCGGCCATTTCGCGATCCGAGAGCAATGCTCCGAGAGCTCCCCTTCCCTGTTTGGCTTGCAGGACCAGAGCGCGAAGATCAATTATCGTCTTCTTCAGCTCGTCGGCAGCACTCTTTGCAGAGGCGAACGTCTCCTTCGCGGAAGCAAACGACTCTTTTCCGGTCTCTATGGCTCCTTCGGCTTTAGTCACCACACCGTCCACTTTTTTGGATGCTTCGACGAAAGACGCGCTCATCTCTTTCAGGTTTGAAAGCGTGGTGTCCAGATTTTCAATGGTGGCCTCTTTGAACACATCATTGTTCAGCTTTTGGGCGATTTTGTTGATATTGCCGACCGCTTCCTGGATATTCGTTAAGAGAACTCCCGCCTGCTCGGTCACGTCGCCGAATCCAGACTCTCCCTTCCCCTTCACGATGGCGTCCGCATCCAAGGGGGGCGATGAACTGGCATCCTTACCGAGAACGATTTGGATGAAACGATCCCCAAGCAGACCGGAGCTTCCGATCGTGAACTGCGCCGCGCTGGGAATCTTGACCTCCTCGTAGATCTTCAGAGTCACATAGACACCGTCCATGTTTGGAAGAATCACGGGATTATGCTCGACCGAACCGATCTTCGCCCCGGCCAGAAGGACGCTCGCCCCCTTGTAGATGCCGCTGGCGTTGGGATATTCGACACGGATGCGGTAATAGCCGCTAAAGCTCTCGCCGAAGCGGCCGAAATAAACGACCATCAGCGCGATGGCGAGAAGGCCGATGGCGACGAAAATACCCACCCGTAATTGCGTCAAACGTTCCTGTGCCGTCATGAAACTCTAATGGTCGTCATCTTCTGAGCGTCCGTCCACAAAATCCCGAACGGTGCCATCCTCGGTGCTTCGCAGGTCATCGAGCGTGCCATAGAAATGGCGCCGGCCTTCGTTCAGCAAAGCGACACGATCGGCAACCTGATAGCAACTGGTCATGTCGTGCGTCACGACAATTGATGTGACCGACAACTGCTTCTGCAACCTGCGAATAAGGCGGTTAATGCTATCGGACACGATGGGATCAAGGCCCGCGGTCGGCTCGTCGTAGAGGATTACCTGTGGGGGGGAAATTATTGCGCGGGCCAACGCCACACGCTTGCGCATGCCCCCGCTCAAGTTCACAGGCATTTTCTTGTTGTGACCGCTCATATTCACGAGCTCGAGCGCCTCATCCACCTTTTGACGGATGGACTTTTCGTTCCTTTCTCCATGCTCTCGCAGCGGAAACGCCACGTTGTCGTACACGTTCATCGAATCGAAAAGCGCGCCGTCTTGAAAAAGCATCCCGATCTTGCGACGAATCGGAACCAATTCGCGCTCGTTCATCCCGCCGATGTCCCTTCCTTCGAAGAGAATTTCCCCGGAGACGGGTTTCATCAAACCGATGAGATGCCGCAGAAAAACACTTTTGCCCCCTCCGCTCTTCCCGAGCAAAACCAATGTCTCGCCTTCGAAGATATCGAGTGTGAACCCGCGCAGGATCTCCTGACGGCCTATTTTTTGCACGAGGTCGCGCACCGAAATCAAGGGATCTGCGCCCATCACCGCTGCCCAGCGGGAAAAAGGATGTTGAGGAACATCGTCAGGAAGAAGTTCGCAATCAGAATCGACAGAGAACAAATCACCACAGTCTCAGTTGTCGCACGGCCCACACCCACCGCGCCGTCTTTCGCATTGAGACCCTCCCGACAACTGATAAAAACGATGATTATCGCGAATACGAAACCCTTGATCAGAGACATCGAAATGTCACTGGCCTCGGTGAACTTCTGCATGTTGTTGACAAAGTAGACTCCCTCGATGTTGAGGACGTTAACGGCTACCCAGTAAGAGGCGAGCACGCCGCATCCCACGCATTCGACCACCAGCAAGGGCATGGAAATGAGCATCGCGAGGGTGCGCGGTACGACCAGGTAATCTATGGGATGCACGGCGAGAGCACGCAATGCATCGATCTGCTGGGTCACTTTCATCGTGCCGATCTCGGCGCTCATCGCGGCACCTACGCGCCCGGCGACCATCAGACCGGTGAGAACGGGTCCCAATTCGCGGAACATGGAAAGCGTAACCACCGGACCGACCGCGGTTTGCATGTTCAGGCTTGCAAATTGAAAGTACGCCTGCGCGGTAAATACCGCCCCGGTAAAAGCCCCCGTGACGATCACGACGAGCTGCGAGCCATAACCGATTTCAGCGATCTGAGAGAGCGTCAACTTGAAGCGGATGCGTCCCGCAAAGATCGAGCAAAACGTCTCCCAAGCAAGGAGAGCAACCTGGCCGAGGTAAGTAAAAAAACCGGAAAACCTGCTTTTGAAAAAATTCAGCAGGGCCATTCAGTGTTGCTTAACCCAAAGGCGGGCGCTCCCTCACTACGCCGCGACATTTTCGATCCGCTGCGTGCTTTTCTTCGCGCTGATCTCCGGTGGCAATTGACCGACGAATTTGGCTTCGAGGCCCGTCTTGATGAAGAGAGACTTTAGAGCGGACAGGGTTGGAACCTGACCTGTGAATTCCATGTAAATGATGTCATGATTCGTGTCGACCTTGTAGCGCAGGCCGGAAACGCCATCCAGCTCCAGGGCAAGGGCCATCATTTTTTCGGGACTGCGCACGCCGGCTGCGTACACCTCGAGTTCGATCATGCAAGCATGCTTCGTCCGAGGCCTGCCAAAATCAAGGCGCAAATTCGCGCGACCAAGAGGTTTTCCGGCCGCGGCGCTCAGGTCGATCGAGCGGTTTGCCTTTGCGGGCATTGCTGATATTCGATACACGGGACGTCCGCCTTTTCATGCCCAAAGATTCTTCGCTACGCAAAATTCTGATCATCGGCTCGGGGCCAATCGTCATCGGCCAGGGCTGCGAATTTGACTATTCCGGGGTCCAGGCTTGCAAGGCTCTCGCCGAGGAGGGCTATGAAATTGTTCTGGTCAACTCGAATCC
>DASTFP010000137.1:0-4045 GCA_035719865.1 Terrimicrobiaceae bacterium
TGCACTTAATCCGGCTTTTGATATCAACTTCGGACATGTAGAACGGAAGGAACTAGACGGGATTTCCAAGATGAACAGGATTTTTTATCTTTAGGAGATGATTGCGAAAACGCGCATCGATCAACTCCTGGTGGCCAGGGGTCTGTGCGCGTCGCGCGAAAAAGCGCAGCGGGAAATCATGGCGGGGCGGGTGACCGTGGCGGGTCAGCGAGCGGAGAAGCCGGGTCTTAAGGTGGCAGAAGATGCCAGTATAGAATTGGAAAGCGGCGAGAAGTATGTGGGCCGGGGTGGTCTCAAGCTCGAAGCGGCGCTGCATCACTTTGAGATTTCCGCGAAGGGAAAGATTTGCCTGGACATTGGAGCATCCACGGGAGGTTTTACGGACTGTCTGCTTAAGCACGGCGCGGCCAGAGTCCATGCGGTTGACGTGGGGCGCGGCCAACTCGCGTGGGAACTGAGGAACGATTCCCGAGTGATCGCGCACGAGGGTTTGAACGCGCGCTACCTGGCTCCCGCAGATCTCGGCGAATTGGTTCAGATTTGCGTCGCGGATGTGAGTTTTATTTCCTTGGCGTTGATTTTGCCGGCTGCCTTTGCCTTACTGACCGAGGCTGCCGACATGATCGTCTTGATCAAACCGCAATTTGAGCTATCCCCTCCCAAGGTTGGACGGGGCGGAATCGTTCGGAATCCGGCCTTTCGAGCGGAAGCAATCGAGAAGATTCGGCGCTTCGTCGAAGGGGACGGGAAACGATGGCTCGGTGTGATCGAATCGCCAGTCCCCGGACGTGAAGGAAACGTCGAGTTCCTGGCGCACCTGAGAAGATGATTGGCCTGGTTGCGCATTCCGAGAAGGTGGATGCCCGTGCGGCTCTTCGTGAGATGATCGCGGCGCTCAAAAAGAGAAACATTGCATTCGAGCTGGAAGCGCAGACGGCCGCTCTAGCTGGTCTCAAATCGGATCTTGACGAGCATTTGCTCGCACAGAGGGCGAAATTGCTCGTCGTGATGGGCGGCGACGGGACGATCCTGCGTGTCGTGCATAAGTTGGGGGCGAGTATCAGGCCGATTCTGGGAGTTAATATTGGATCCCTAGGGTTCCTCACGTGCGCCGGTTTGGACGAAATCCCCCGGGTCGTGGAAAGTATCAGCCGCGAGGATTTCATCTTGAGCCGGAGAAACCTTCTTGTGGCCGAGATTACAGATTCGTCAGGAGGAAGAGAACGCCTTCATGGCTTGAACGATGTGGTGATCAGCCGAGGGGAACGCTCCCGGCTGGTGAAGATTCAGGTAAAGATCGATGGCGAAGACCTGACTCAATACAATGCAGACGGCCTGATCATCGCCACTCCCACAGGTTCGACCGCGTATTCCCTTGCGGCGGGGGGCCCGATCCTGACTCCCGATTTGGGGGCCTTCGTGATCACCCCGATCTGCCCGCACGTCCTCACCAATCGCTCCATGGTCGTTAGCGATCGTTCGATCATCGAGGCGAGTCTCTCGGTGCCTGAGCCGCAGGTGTTCCTCTCGGTGGATGGCCGCCTCGCCCGCGCCATGCGTGTCGCGGATGTTCTCCGCATCGCCAAGAGCAATCGCAAGCTCCCCCTGGTCATGCTTCCGGGGCGTTCGTTTCCCGATGTTCTGTGCCAGAAACTCAAGTGGAGTGGGAGCAATGTATGATTCCCATTGGCGACGTCCTTCAACCCGACCACGTTATCCTGTCGATTGCCGCCCGCGATCCATCTGGCGCTGTCCAGGAGGTGCTCGCCAAGCTCGAGGGCGACGAACGTGTTGGAAATTTTAGGCTCCTGCGCGACGCGGTTCTGGAAGAGGCTGCTCCCGCGGTCTCCGAAAACTCTTGCGGGATCTGCATCGCCCACGGCAGGACAGAATCCGTCACGTCCCTGGTTATGGCCGCGGGCCGTTCGAACGAAGGCGTGCCTTATCCGGGCCTGGCGGACCCGGTGAAGTTTTTTTTTGTCGCCGGGATTCCGAGTGCCTTCACGTCGGAGTATTTGAGAATGGTGGGCGCCATTGTGCGAATGTGCCGGGATAAGCGCCGGCTCCGCGGTCTGTTGGTCGCAAGGGACGCCAAACGGTTCGTCGAACTGCTCTCTACCGGCGAGGTAAAGCTGTAGGAGCCGGAGCACACCTTTGCGGTGTGCCGGTTGGCACCTCACCGGTCCAGGTGTCCTTCCGCATCGGCTGTTTGGAATTCCGTTGCGCTGTCGTTCTAACAATTGACCAGCCCGTTGGATTTTTGCTACAAGTGTCAGGCAGAAGGCGGTGGCCGCCGGCTGTAATTCGACCAAAGCGCCCCAGCCATCCTTTCCATTTCAGCTATCTCATTGAAATCAGACGCCCCGTCAGAAGTTTGGCAGCATCAACCTCAACTCGACTAGACCCTATGAGCAGTACAATGACAGGAGCGGTGCTCCCCGGAAACAGCACGGTGGAGCTCAGGGACTTTCCAATCCCGGAGCCCGGCCATGGCCAGGTGTTGATCAAAACAAAATCCTCGACCATTTGTGGCAGTGATATCCGAGCGATTTACCGCGAACATGTGGGAAAGGGCCCGGAAGGTTATCAAAACAAGATCGCGGGGCACGAACCCTGCGGGCAGATCGTTGCCGAAGGGACGGGGCTGAAACGCTTCAAGAAGGGAGACCGCGTCATCGTTTACCATATTTCCGGTTGCGGGGTGTGCAACGATTGCCGTCGCGGCTACATGATAAGCTGCATGAGTCCGTTCCGGGCAGCCTACGGTTGGCAGAGAGATGGAGGAATGGCACCCTTCATTCTTGCAGAAGAAAAGGATCTCGTGGCGCTTCCCAATGAGCTTTCCTACACCGATGGCGCCCAGGTGGCGTGCGGTTTCGGGACAGTCTATGAGGGGCTCGAAAAGATCGGCATTTCGGGAAACGACGCCGTGCTCGTGGTGGGCTTGGGCCCGGTGGGCCTTGCCGCCCTGATGCTTTCGAAGGCATTGGGTGCCAACAAACTCATCGGAGTCGATGTCGCGCCCGAACGCGTCGAGGTGGCGCAACAGTTGGGGCTGGCAGATCACGTGTTGAAGGCTGGAGCCGACAATGTCGAAGAGATTCGAAGCCTGACGGGCGGCCAAGGTGTGGAAAGGGCCTTTGACGCGAGCGGCAGCGACAAGGGCCGCCTCACCGCAATCCAGGCAACTCGAAAATGGGGCAAGATCGCCCTGGTCGGGGAAGGCGGGACGCTCGGACTCAAGCCAAGCCCGGACATGATTCATGACCAGAAGACCGTCTACGGATCATGGGTCACGAGCATTTGGCTGATGGAGGATCTCGTGGAGCGCATCGTGCGCTGGAAAATTCATCCCGAGGACCTCGTAACGCACAGATTCCCGCTGGAGAAGGCGGACGAAGCCTATTCGCTCATGGCCAGCGGCAAGTGCGGAAAAGTGGCCGTCGTTTTCGATGAGGAGTTGAAGTAGACCAAGTCCGGTGCCCACTCGTGGTTCGCACACGGTCGGAGCACACGGAGTGAATCGTCACGACATGAGCGCGGGTTCCAGGCTGCGGCACGAAGCCAGTTGGCGCGCCACCACCGATCGCGATGATCTGACGACGTCGTCCAGCACCTGATCGATGGCAGCTTCGGCGGCGGTCAACGAACGTTTGGCCCGGTCGTCGCCGTACTCATCGTAACCCGCCCGGACCAGCGTAACGTCGGTCAAGCCGATGAACGCCAGGATCGTTCTAAGGTGCGGTTCGAGGAAGTTCAGATGGGCAAGCGCTCCGCCCGGAAGCAGCGAACCGTCACCGACTGATACGACAACGACGACGGGCTTTGAGGTGAGCAGGGGACGGTAAGGCTCGCTCGCTCCCGGATCGAAGCCGAACGTCCGGCCCACGCGGACGATTTGGACAAAGTACGCCTTGAGTTGCGCCGGCATGCCGAAGTTATACATGGGCGCGCCCAGGACCACTGTGTCTGCCCGGATGAGCTCTTCGATAAGCGCTTCGCTCAATGCCAGCGGTCCGATGGGCATAAGGCTGGAACTGTCAGC
>DASTFP010000138.1:0-9747 GCA_035719865.1 Terrimicrobiaceae bacterium
AGCGTATGAGGAGGCAGCTCACGCCGAATGGCGTGGTATTGCTTCATCATCGGTGTCAGCGAATCGCCCCACATGGAAATCTTTCCGCGCGCGTTTCTCGCCCTCAGCCGTTTTCCAGGGCCTGCACGCCTCCAAAGCCCATCGAAACGAAAAACCGGGCCAATGTCATCGATTGGGCTGGCGAGAAGGCTCGCCCGCATCTGATGATTGCCTCAGGAACGCCACAAGGGGACTGGTCGCCTCGGCATGATCAAGCTGGGAAGGAAGACCGGCCTCGAAGGCCTCGCGCGCGCACTCAACGGCGGCCTTGAACGCCTGTGCCATGCGAACAGGGTCGCGTGCCGCGGCGATTGCGGTATTCACAAGCACCGCGTCAGCTCCCATTTCGAGCGCCTGAGCGGCATGGCTTGGGGCGCCGATACCCGCATCGACGACCACGGGAACCGCAGCTTGTTTGATGATGATTTCGATTTGCGCGCGGGTTTCGAGTCCGCGGTTGCTTCCGATCGGCGATCCCAAGGGCATCACCGTCGCAGTTCCAACATCCTGAAGCCGCTTGGCGAGCACCGGATCGGCATTGATGTAGGGGAGCACTGTAAAACCCTCCTTTACGAGTAATTCAGCTGCTTTAAGCGTTTCGATCGGATCCGGCAGGAGGTAATGGGGATCGGGATGTATTTCGAGTTTCACCCATCGAGGCAGGCCCGCTGCCGCGGCCAGACGGGCAAGGCGTACAGCCTCTCCCGCGTCCAGCGCTCCGCTCGTGTTGGGCAGAAGCAGGTATTTTTTGGGATCAATGAAATCAAGGATATTGGCGAAGGGATCATGTCCGCCGCTCAGGTCCGCGCGGCGCAGCGCGACCGTGACGATCTCCGTGCCGCTGGCGGCAAGGGCATCCTGCATGACCTCGTTGGAAGAAAACTTCCCTGTGCCAAGCAGCAGACGCGAGGTGAATTCGCGTCCTGCAATTTTCAGTGGGCCCCTCATTCTCTTTTCTTAATGCGCTCCGCACTCCACAGCAAGAGCGTCGCCTGCCACGATCCGATCGGATTCGGAAGTGAAGGGAGAGTCGTCATTCATGAACCCGCTAGAGTACGATGTTCGTTGATAGCTTCAAGCGATTCGAAACTCCGGCGGAGGGGCCGCCTCGAAGGCCAGCATTCGACCGTCGCCAGGATGGCGGAATGTCAGTTTCCAAGCGTGCAACATGTGGCGCGAATAGCGGCCGCGATGACCATAGAGCGGATCACCAAGAACCGGACATCCCAAGTGCTTGAGATGAACACGGATCTGGTGCGTCCGGCCAGTGCGGGGACGGCATTCCACGAGGCTCACGGCCCCTGCGGAATCGAGCACCTGGTATTCCGTCATGGCCTCTCTTCCGCGGCCGTCCGGACTGACCGCCATCTTTTTTCGATTCACGCGATGACGCGCAATTGGGGCGTCGACAGCTCCCCTGCGCCGCGGTGGTGAGCCAGAAACAAGAGCAAGATAGACCTTGCCGACTTCCCGCCCGGAAAATTGGGCCGCGAGAGAGCGATGTGCGGAATCAGTCTTGGCAACCACCAGGCAGCCGCTTGTTTCCTTGTCCAGGCGGTGAACGATGCCAGGGCGTTCTATGCCGCCGATATTCGACAGACTTCCAAAATGGTGGAGCAATCCCGAGACGAGCGTCCCCTCCCTATTTCCCGCGCCCGGGTGAACAACCATCCCGGCAGGCTTGTTGACGACAGCGAGAAAATCATCTTCAAAGAGAATTTCGATTGGCATCTCCTGGGCGCTCGCCGACTCGCTGCGCCGCGATGACGGTTCACGCCAAACGATCTCATCGCCGACTCGCACCCTTTCGGAGGGTTTGGCCGGCGCGCCATTGAGCAGCACTGCGCCGGAACGAACCACGGCTTGGATCCGCGAGCGGGAAAGCTCCGGGAGAAATCCGGCCAGGCATCGATCAAGCCGCGCGCCCGCCGCCGTCGATGAAACGGTGAACACAGACCCCTTGGCATCGAGCAACGGCGAATTTCTTTGCGAAACAATCATCACGACTGATAATAACCCGATTTACTCATTTATCTCTTGGAGCAATGTTAAAAGAGGAAAGTTGCGACGGGCCTGACGAAGAGGCTGCGGGCCCGTAAATCTGAAACATGCAAAGGCTTGCCTCCACAACGGGCGAGGAGGGCCGTTCTGAGCCAATGGAAACAATTCCCGCTTTAGAGCGGGAAACCAGCGGCCGGCTGCTCGAGGCCTGCCCGGTCTGCGACACGGTTATGGACGTCAGCGATCAGACGCCCTTGGAGCACGTTCGTTGCCCGAAATGCGGACAGCTCCTGCAGGCGCACCGGCAATTTAACAACTACCGGCTTGTCGCGCTCCTCGGAGAAGGGGGCATGGGCTCGGTGTTCAGAGCCCTCGATCTCAATCTCAACCGCGAGGTCGCCCTGAAGATTCTCAAGAAAGAATGCAGTGCTAATGAGAAGGAGCGTGCCGAACTTGAGGAAGAAGCTCGCGTCACGGCCTCGATCAACCACCCGCATGTCGTCAAAGTGTTTTCCTTCGGGGACGATCACGGACAATTCTATCTCGCGATGGAGCTGGCCGAAAAGGGCTCGCTAGACGACCTGATGGGTATTCAGCAGCGCCTGGCGGAGATTCAGGTGCTTCAAATCGGGATCCAAATCGCCGAAGGGCTTGAAGCGGCTCTCGAACGAAACCTCATCCATCGCGACATCAAACCGGGAAATATTCTCTTTTCGGATCCGCATACTGCCAAGCTGGTGGATTTCGGCCTCGCCATCGTGATGGACGAGGCCGCGCACGCGCGCGGCGAGATCTGGGGCACACCCTACTACATCGCCCCGGAGAAGCTCGACAATCAGCCCGAAGACTTCCGCAGCGATATCTACAGCCTCGGCGGAACCCTTTTTCACGCGCTCGCCGGCCGCCCTCCCTATGAGGCGGCGGCCCCCTCGGCTGTCGCTCTCAAGCAGCTCATGAGTCAGCCGGTGAGCATTCAAACATTCGCCCCGGACGTTTCTCGTGAGACGGCCTACGTGATCGATCGCATGCTCGCGAAGGATCCCAACGGACGCTACGCTTCCTATGCCGAGCTTATCGAGCATCTGTCCTACGCGCGCGGCAAGCTATTGGAACGCAGCCGGCAGCCGAAAAGGCCGAGGGAACGCATGGTTCTGGAAACGCAAGCCTCCAGAAATCTGGCAGGGTTACTCAGCCTGGGTCTTATCATCCTCCTGATTGCTTCCGGCCTGATCTACCTGTTTCGCGACAAGCTTTTCGGCGCATCGACCGCGCAGGTCGCGCCGCCAGCGCATTCCGCCAGCCACGCGGCAGATCAATCGAAGGAGCCGTTCCTGCGGGCCGTGGATATGCTTGGAAACCGGCAAGCTGAAAGGGCCCTTGCCGCGTTCGACCGCCTCTCAACACTCACCGGGAATGCGCAGCCCATGGCGAACTGGATTCGCATGAATGGAGCGCTCGCCATCCTGATGATCGGCAACGAAAAGGAGGCGGCGCAACGCTTCGAGCAGATCGAGAAGGATGGCACTTATTCGATCGAGATGGCAGACCGGGAGCTGGCAAGTTTCTTCGTTGACGCCGGCAAGCAACTCGCCAAGGCACAAAAAAGCATCCCTTCTTCGATCACGAGGATTTATTCCAATGCAACCTTTGAAGCGTTTGGCCTCCTCTGTTTTGCCCTCCACGACTGGGAAATCGGCGATTTCGAAAATGCCAGCCTGATTCTCGAAAGTTTTCTGGGCGGCAAAGTCGCCGAACCCGAGACCTGGATAGAGACTTACAAAGCGCTGGCGGCGGACTATCATTTCGATTCCAACCTCCTGGTGCCGATCGAGAAGGCTCTTCCGGAAGCGATTGACGCCGCCGCCGTCCAGGCGCTTCTTGAAAAGGTTCGCCACGCGCGCGGATCCCTCCGAATCGGGGGACAGGCCAGCGCACGGCTGGAAGCCATCGAACGCCAACTCACCGCAGAGCGCGCGCATGCCAAGGCCCACTGAGTTCGGCATCTCCCGCCACGCGTCGTATCCTTCCTCTTGCGAGACCGTCAACCATGACGGATAAACACCAATTATGAGCGAACCCAATCTGCCAACTCCCGAGCAGTTGCACCAGCGGCTGCAGGAGTTTCTCCGCGCGAGCTTTACGGCGCCGGCCCAATCGAGCCCCGCCGAGAGCGCGGAGGAGCCGGAGGAAAAGGCCCATCCCGTCTTCGAGTTCGCCTTAACCCCCCGCGATATCAAACGACACCTGGACCGCTTTGTCATCCAGCAGGACGACGCGAAAAAGGCTCTGAGTATTGCGGTCTGCGATCACTATCACCACGCGCAGTACGTCGCTGCACTTTCGCCGGAGGAGGCGAACAAGATCGAGTATGCCAAACAAAACGTCGTCCTGATCGGTCCCACGGGCGTCGGCAAGACCTATCTGGTCAGGCACATTGCGGATCTGGTGGGAGTTCCGTTCGTCAAGGCCGACGCGACGAAGTTCAGTGAAACAGGCTACGTCGGCGGGGACGTGGAGGACCTGGTCCGAGAGCTTGTGCACAAGGCCGACGGCGATGTGGCGCTCGCCCAGTACGGAATCATCTACATTGACGAAATCGATAAGATCGCCAGTTCAGCGGAGATGATCGGGCGTGACGTAAGCGGTCGCGGAGTGCAGACGGCCCTGCTCAAGCTCATGGAGGAAACCGAGGTGCCGCTGCGGGGCGGCAACGACCTCCAGTCCCAGCTGCAAGCAGCCTTGGAATTTCAAAGGAAGGGAAAGGTCACCCGCGAGTCGATCAATACGCGGCACATTCTCTTTATCGTCTCCGGTGCGTTTGAGAAACTGGCCGTGCGCGTGGCGAGCCGGTTGCGTCAGGCCCAGATCGGCTTTGGCGCTGAGCCCCGCGAGGCGCTCGCGGATCCGGATCTTCTTCGCCGGGCGGAAACGCGAGATTTTGTGGACTACGGCATGGAGCCGGAATTCATCGGGCGCCTCCCGGTGCGGGTGGTTTGCGACGCCCTCTCCAGCAGCGATCTTTTTGAGATTCTCAAGCGGTCTGAGGGCAGTATTATCCGCCAATACGAACGATCTTTTCGCGCCTACGGTGTGGAAGTTTTCTTCGAGGACGAGGCACTGCGCGAGATCGCCGCGCGCTCCGCCGGTGAACGCACCGGAGCTCGGGGACTCCTAACCGTTTGCGAGCGCATTTTCCGTGATTTCAAGTTCGAGTTGCCTGGCTCGGGTGTCGCTTCGTTCACCGTCAAGCCAGACCTTATCGAGAAGCCTGCCGAGGCCCTCGCCGAGCTTCTGCGTGCAGGCCATGCGGAGCGCGAGAAAGCCCAGCGCGCCATCGTGGCGGAGTTTTCGGAACGATTCTCAGCCGAGCACGGGGTAAAAATCTCCTTCGAGAGCGATGCCGTGGAGCGCATTCTAGGAAGGGCCACAGAGGAAAATCTCGGGGTGCGCGAATTTTGCGAGCGCGCTTTCAAGGATTATCAGTTTGGCCTGACGCTCATTAAGCGCAACAGCGGCCGAATCGAGTTTGCCATCCCCGCCCGCGCCGTTGACAATCCCGATGGCGTCCTCAGTGAGTGGGTGGTTGCTTCCTATCGCGAAGCGCCAACGATGCCCAGTGCATGAACACCATTTTATTCCTGCCGTGCGCTCCAGCTTTCGAGGAACCTTCGGGCAGATCAAGCTGCCTTTTCCATGAGATACATTAAGGCTGCCATCCTCATCGGCACGATCAGCGCAGCCATCGTCGTCGTCTTGTTCGCCACAGGATGGATTTCGACAACTCCGGATATCGTTCTGCGGGACAAGGTCTACCAAATGTCCGGCCCGTTCGTCGTACCCGGCGGCGCGCAGTTGCTCACCATCGTGCTGCTGGCGTTCGCCGCAGCGTGGACTACCGTCGATATCACGCGGCCCGTTCTGAAGGCGGTCGTAGCCGTTGCGGCGATCTTTCTGTTAATTACGGGTTCACGGATCCTTGCGCTCTACAACGTCTTTTTCTCTCCTTTCCCCGGCGCAATCGCGATTCTGATGAGCTTCCTGATCGGCTTGGGCTACGGACGCAGTGGAAGCGGCTCTCGAAAAAAGCATATCGAGCGTCTCTTCGGCCAAAGAGTGTCGCGGAGCGCTTTCAATCGCCTGGTGAATTCGGACGTCCCCATGAATTTCCCAGGGGCTCTCCAGGAGGGTACGGTTATTGTTTGCGAGGTTCAAAATCACAAGGAACTCATGGAGTTGCTTCCGCCGGAGCACTACGCGGCCATGACCAATCTCTATCTCCAGGTCGCGTCCGACTACCTCGTGGAGGTCGGCGGCTACCTCGACGAATGCACCGGCGAGAGCCTTCGCGTCGTCTTTGGCACCCCGCTGCCGGACGAAAAGCATGCCAGCCGCGCCTGTCGCGCCGCCATCGACCTGTTATCCCGCCTCGATAACCTCAATCGCGAATGCGACGCCACCTGGCAGCGGCGCTTTGATTTCCGCATCGGAATCAACTCTGGCGAAATGATCGCCGCGGCCTACGGCGGCTCCCGGCTCGCAAGCTATAGCGTGGCGGGACCTGCCGTGGAGTTTGCCCGCCGGCTTTGCGCGGCATGCGCCACTTACGGATGCCGGATCCTTGTCGGCCCCGAGACCTTCGAACGGGCAACGGAAGCCTTCGAGGCCAGGCCGATCGAGGTTTTGAAAGCAAGCGGCGAGCGCCGGCGCATCGAACTGTATGAAATCCTTGCTCCCAAGCATGAGCTCTCTCCAGAGCGGGAGCGCAGCCGCGATCACTTCTGGCGGGGTGTCATCTACTTTCGCGAGAAGCAGTGGGAAAAGGCTGCTCAGGAGTTCTCGAAGGCTCGGATCACAGGAATCCCCGACGCGGCCCTCGATTTCTACATCCAACGCGTGGAACGCAGTCGCCGGGGGGAGGAGGACTTCACCAAGGATCAAATGACGCTCTTCACGGCATCGTGAAAGAGGTGTCGAACCCCTCGACTCGGCGATCTTGGCCTGTTTTCCTGTAAATGAGGTCCGTCGATTATCCCGAGCCGTTTCGCGAGCTCGCTCGTGAATTGCGGCGTCTGCCCGGCATCGGCCCTCGCACCGCGGAACGCATCGCCCTCTGGCTGGCTTCGTCCAAGGATGCCAGACCGCTCGATCTGGCTGGCTCTCTGCGCAACGCCGCCGAGAATCTTCGCTCGTGCAGAACTTGCGGCTTCTTCTCCACGAATGATCTCTGCGAAATATGCCGGGCTGAAGACCGGACCGGCCGAGAGATTTGTGTCGTCGAGCAGGCCACCGACATCCTCCCTCTCGAACGAACAGGTTCCTTCGAGGGCCGCTACCATGTGTTGGGAGGCCGGCTCGCTCCCCTCGACCACATCGGTCCGGAACAACTTCGCATTGGTGAACTTCTCGAGAGGGCAAAAACCGAGGCGCCCTCGGAGATTATCCTCGCGCTGAGCGCGGATGTGGAAGGCGAAGCAACGACGAATTATCTGGCGGAGATTCTTTCGCCCTTGGGAATAGCAGTCACCCGCATTGCGCATGGCCTTCCTGCCGGCGGCGGACTCGAGCACGCCGATCCGCTGACCCTCCAACGCGCCCTCGCGGGACGCAACCCCTTGAAGGTTTGACAGCAACCGCGCGAGCCCCGATGCTGCTGGCCATGAGCACGCCGAAGATCGATCCAGCGCTCCACCAGGCGAAAAAGCCCGACTGGATCAAGGTTCGGTTGCCATCGAATCCCGTCTTCTTTTCCACCAAAGCGCTCGTCTCTGATTTGCGGCTGCACACAGTCTGCGAGAGTGCACAGTGCCCCAACCGATGGGAGTGTTGGAGCCAGGGCACGGCCACGTTTATGATCGCAGGGGACCGCTGCACGCGCGCCTGCGGCTTTTGCGCCGTCACCACCGCAAAGCCTTTCGCTCTTGAAGCCGACGAGCCCGACCGCGTCGCAGAAGCCGTGCGCCGGCTGAAGCTCAAGCACGTCGTCATTACCGCCGTCGCGCGCGACGATCTCGCGGATGGCGGCGCCCAGCACTTTGCCAAAACCATCCGGGCCATACAAACGATGGACCCCAAGATCATCACCGAGGTCCTGACCCCAGACTTCAACGGCAAGGACTGGGCGCTGCGTCTGGTCCTCGAGGCGCGTCCTCATATTTTCAATCACAACGTCGAAACCGTCGAGCGGTTGACGCCCCAGGTTCGATCGCGCGCAAAGTATCGGCTCTCGCTTGAGGTCCTTCGAATGGCAAAGCACATCGCGCCGGACATCGTGACCAAGAGCGGGCTCATGCTGGGCCTGGGCGAAACCGAGAACGAGCTATTCGAGGCTCTTGACGATCTTCGGACCGCGAATGTGCAGGTCCTGACCATGGGCCAATACCTTCGCCCCACTCCCCAACATCTGCCAGTAGTCGAATATATCCGTCCCGAGACTTTTACCCTTTATGGCGAAATCGCTCGCCGCAAGGGATTCGAGTTCGTCGCCAGCGGCCCCCTTGTCCGCAGTTCGTATCACGCGGCGGATTTCAATCCCGTCCGGATTCCGGAATAATTCTCCCCTTGCGCTGGTGCATCGTTGCAGTTGGCAAACCGCGACTCGCCTACGCTCGCGCGGGCGTCGCCGAGTATTTGGCGCGGTTGCGGTGTTTTTCCTCAGTCGACACCACCCATGTCAAGGCTTCCGACCCGTTGCGGGAGGGCAGCCAACTGCTCAGTCGCAGCGAGGGTTGCTTTCGCCTCGTGCTCGATGAGCGCGGCAAGAAACTGAACAGCCGCGCCTTTGCGCAAGAGTTAAGCAAAATCGAAGGCAATCCCCGCAAGGCCTGCGCGCTCCTCGTGGGCGGAGCGGACGGGCTTTCAGAGCGAGTGCGCGAGTCCGCCGACCTCCTCTGGTCTCTTGGACCTCTCACACTTCAGCATGAAATGGCACTGGTCGTCGCCTTGGAGCAAATCTATCGTGCGCACACCATCCTGACGGGCATCCCTTATCATCGGGATTGATAGCAGCCATTTTGGCCTCGCCTCCGGCAAAAACTCACGCCTCCTTGAAACGTTCGTTCACGAAGTCCCAGTTGACCAAGTTCCACCAAGCCGTAACGTAGTCCGGACGGCGATTCTGATATTTCAGATAATAGGCGTGTTCCCAAACGTCGATGCCAAGGAGCGGCAGTTGCCCATCTGAGATCGGCGAATCTTGGTTGGCGGTGGAGAGGATCCCGAGTTTCCCGTCCTTTAGAACCAGCCACGCCCAGCCGCTGCCGAAACGCTTGAGCGCGGCGTCGCTGAATTGCTTTTGAAACTCGCCGAACGAGCTGAACTCCTTCTCGATCGTCGTGACAAGTTCCCCCGCTGGTTTTCCTCCGCCCTTTGGGGTCATCATCTGCCAAAACAGAGAATGATTGACATGCCCGCCCACATTATTGCGCAGACCGGTGCGAATCGCTTCCGGAGCCTTGCTTAGACTCTTGAGCAGTTCTTGTGGAGACAGCTTGGCCAACTCGGGCTGATCGGCAAGGAGCTTGTTGGCATTATCCACATAAGCCTTGTGATGCTTGTCGTGATGGATCTGCATGGTGAGGGTGTCGATGTGCGGCTCCAGCGCTTCATACGGATAGGGAAGTGGCGGCAAAGTGTAGGGACCAGTCGGCGCCGGGGCGCTTGTCGCCTGGGCCCGGACAGACGCGAGCGAACCGCCGTACCAAGCCGCTA
>DASTFP010000139.1:0-2052 GCA_035719865.1 Terrimicrobiaceae bacterium
GAGCGACAACCACCGCCGCGTAATAAAGATACCGTTTCGCCGGGGCGGCTTTCTGCATCGGAGCGGGAAACATCAGCGTTCTTCGGTTCTAATCATTCGCCAGAGAAAGAAGGCAATGAAAATCGACATAATAAGAAAGAGTACCACAGCAATCGCTGCCCCGTAGCCCATGCGGAAATTTGTGATCGACTGCTGAAACATGAAAAAGGCCAGGATCGACGAGCTGCCGTACGGCCCTCCATCCGTCATGACCTGCACCAAATCGAACGATCGAAGCGCACCGACAACGGTGATTACGACTGCGATGAAAGTTGCGGGTCTGAGTTGCGGCATAATGATATGCCAGAACATTCGAAAACCCTTAGCGCCATCCAGGCGTCCGGCCTCAATCTGTTCGGGATCAACCGCTGTGAGACCCGCAAGGAAAAGGATCATGCAGTAGGAAATTTGCGGCCATAATCCCGCGGCAATGATCGCGAACGTCACCGTGTTGGGATCCGAAAGCGGTGCGATAGGCGGAACGCCGAAGATTCCCAAAACAGCGTTTAGGAGGCCATGCGTCGGATCGTAGAACCAAGAGAAAACGAGCCCGATGACCACTTGTGACAGGACGAAAGGAAAAAAGAACAGCGATTTGACGAGCCGCATTCCGGGTAGCTGCTGGTTGAGAAAAATCGCTATCGCCACACCGCCAACTGGCCCAAGCAAAAAGAGAACCAGCCAGTAAACGTTGTTTCGAAGAGACGTCCAAAATTGCTCATCTTCAAAAAGCTGCTCGTAGTTGGCCAGACCTATGAATTGCTTGTCTGGGGTGATCCCATCCCATTCGAACAGACTGAGCCAAAAGGACTGAAAGATCGGAATCACTACATAAACCGCGAAGATGATCGCCGCTGGTGCTATGAAGAGCCACGGCGCCAAATCGTGGCGGCCCACGTGACGCCGTCTTTTCGGCTGGACAACCCCGGCCTGGCTGGTGGCGCTTGGCGAGTTCACGTAATCTTAGGAGATTAGAAAAAGCATTGCGAACCGCAGGCGCTCTATTTGGACTGCGCTCTCCGCCTACTTCACTGTGCCGCCTTTTCCTTGAATATTCGCTGCTCGACCTTGTCGAGCCGTTTCAAAATCTGGTCGATGCGGTCTGGGACAGACATGAATTCCTGAAAGCCTTTCATGCCCTCGGTCGCCATTTCAGGGTCCGTGTCGCGATCATAGTATTGCGCCGCCTTGGCATTCTTCAGAAGTTCGATGCCTGCTAGGAAAAGGGGATCCTCAGGCGGCTTGGCGTTCACGTTGCAAGGCAAGGATGCCAGCCCAACCGCCATCTTTTCTTGAACTGCAGGCGTGGCAATAAATTCCAAAAACTTTCGCGCACCCGCTTTGTTTTTCGCTTTCGCCGGAATATGCATACTGTCAACCGGAGCATCTTCCCCGGCAGGAACGTCCGGCTTGATCGTTGGGAATGGAAAAAAGCCTATTTTGTCCTTCATATCCGCCGGGACCGCTTGCCCGAGGAAACTTCCGATGAGAATCATCGCGGCCTTGCCCTGCAGGAGGAAGGAAAGGCTCTCTTGCCAAGTGTAGGTGGAGTTATTTGGCAGGTAGAATTTGCCGTCCACCAATTCCTTCCACTTTGCGAAGACTTCCTTGACCCTTTCATCCGTGTAGGGGACCTTCCCATCCATGAGCTGCATGTGAAAATCATATCCGTTGATGCGCATGTTCAGAATGTCAAACCAACCAGCTGGGGTCCAAACGTCTTTCGTGCCGATCGTAAACGGAATTATGTCATTTTCCTTCAGCTTCTTTGCAGCCGCGACAAATTCGTCCCACGTCTTGGGTACGGCGATCCCGAGTTTCTCGAAAATGTCCTTGCGGTAGAAAATACCCCAGAACGAGTAGGTTGTCGGGATACCCCACTGTTTTCCGTCGACGGTCATTGCCGAAAGTGTCGTCTTGAATTCCTCGTCCCACTTGTTCTTCGTCCAGACGTCCGAGACGTCGTCGAACAAGCCGCGATCGACGAAAGCCTTCATGCGATTGCCTGAGAAC
>DASTFP010000140.1:0-7910 GCA_035719865.1 Terrimicrobiaceae bacterium
ATGGAGCATAAGCTTGGCCTTGGCATGTCCCCGCGCGACGCCGCTCGACAGGCGATGAACGAGGTTGGCGGTGCGGTGATCGCGGTTGCTCTCGTGCTGTCGGCCGTCTTCATTCCGACCGCGTTCATCACCGGCATCACTGGTCAATTTTTTCGCCAGTTCGCGCTTACGATCGCTGTTTCGACGATCATCTCGGCGTTTAATTCGCTGACGATGAGCCCTGCGCTGGGAGTCCTCCTCTTGCGTCCTCGTGCTGAACAAAAAGACGTTCTGACGCGATTCTTCGATGTCACGCTGGGCTGGTTCTTTCGCGCATTCAACAGGACCTTTGATTGGATGATCGCTCGTTACGGCCAATCCATCGCGGGCATCGTTCGCAAACTGGCCATTGCCGGAATTTTATATGCCGGCTTGCTGGTGCTCACAGGCTATGGATTCAAGGTTACGCCCGTCGGCTTCATCCCGCAGCAGGATCAGGGTCTTCTCCTTATCGCATGTCAACTTCCCGACGCCGCGTCGCTCGAACGCACAGAAGCCGTCACGGCGAAAGCGCTTGCTCTGATTAGCGATACTCCGGGCGTCGAAACGTCACTCGTGATCAACGGTTTTTCGATCCTCAGTGGCAGCAACCAATCCAATGTTGGCTCCATTATAGCGATCCTGGACGGATTCGACGAACGCAAGGGCGCCGGTCTAAGCGCCGACGCGATTTTGCAGACTCTTCGCGCGAAATTTAATCAAATCCCTGAGGCCCTTGTTTTCGCTTTCGGGCCGCCACCCATTCAGGGCGTCGGGACTACGGGTGGATTTGGAATGATGGTTCAGGACCGGCGCGGGGGAAATTATGAGCAATTGCAAGCGATCGCGCAGAGCCTCGTCGAAGCGGGAAATCAACAGCCCGGCCTGGTAGGACTCTTTTCCAGTTTTCGCGCGGACACCCCCGAGGTTTTCGTGGATGTCGATCGCAGCAAGGCAAAGAGTATGAACGTTCCGCTTAGTAACGTTTTCGATGCCCTCCAAATTTTCCTCGGTTCGGCTTATGTGAATGACTTTACCTTCCTCGGACGCTCATTTCAGGTCAATGCGCAAGCCGACAGCAAGTTCCGGGTTACCTCCGCGGACATTCTTAAGCTTAAGACGCGAAGCATCGATGGCAAAATGGTGCCTTTGAGCACCCTGGCGTCCTTGCAGGAGAGATTCGGGCCCAGCGTGGTCACCCGGTATAATCTTTACGCCGCGGCCGATCTGAGCGGCGACACGAAGCCGGGATACAGCTCCGGCCACGCCATTAGCGTGATGGAGGAACTTTGCCGGCAGCTGCTTCCGCCGGGTTTTGGTTTCGAATGGACCGGCCTGACCTATCAGCAGATTCTGGCGGGGAATACCGCGCTGTTCATTTTCCCACTGTGCGTGCTTTTCGTCTTCCTGACTCTCGCCGCGCAATACGAAAGCTGGGCGCTTCCCTTCGCCATCATCCTTATCGTTCCCATGTGCCTCCTCTCCGCCCTTGCGGGAGTGCTCCTGCGGAGAATGGACAATAATATCTTCACTCAAATTGGCTTCGTGGTTCTTGTAGGCCTCGCATGCAAGAACGCGATTCTCATCGTCGAGTACGCCAAGCAGATTGAAGACTCCGGCAAGGACACCATTTCCGCGGTGGTCGAAGCCTGCAAGCTCCGCCTGCGTCCGATCCTCATGACGTCCTTTGCTTTCATCGCCGGAGTCGTGCCTCTCATGGTCGGATCGGGGGCGGGAGCGGAAATGCGGCAAACGCTGGGCACAGCCGTTTTCGCGGGGATGCTCGGCGTGACGATCTTCGGCATTTTTCTAACACCCGTCTTTTATGTGGTAATCCGCAAGTTTGCCGCGAGAAAGCAGAAGGTTGTGGTCAAGGCTGCTTAGAGTTTTTTGGAGTTCTCTGCGCAAAAATGCGGGGCATTCTTCGCCGCCCTTTGCCGGGCCGCTGCGGCATGGACGGCGCGTGCGATCAAAGGAAGAGGGTTGCGAATCCAGTGACGATCAACGCGATGGCCCAGGCAAGATCAAAGTTAAACCACGCGCGTTGCAAGATGCGGACGCCCAACTTCTCGTAGACGATCATCGCAACGAGACCGGCCACCAGCAGGTGTCCCAGGGTATGAACAATGACTGCGACGGTGGCGAGCCAGGGGTGATTCAAGATATCGAGATCAGGCCCGTGACCGGAATGCAGATCATGCACCGCGCGCGCCCCCTGGTCCGCTTGCCGGGGGGTCGTGCCCAGGAACACGGGTAGCAGCATGAGCCCAGCGCCATGCGCCGTCGCCATGAGAAACGACCAGAGAGTGAGGTCACGAAAGCCCACCCGCATACCTACCCAGCGGGGGTGCCGCGCGCGAACCATACGATAGACGCCAAACCCGATGAGAACGGCCGCGGCGGCCCAGCTTAGTGCGCGGTGAGGAACACTTGTGTGAATCATCGCGACGAAAGCGACGACCAATCCCACCGAGAGCGCATGGCCGATGGCGATAGGTGGGAGCGCCTTCCAAACCGCGGATCGTCGTTGCTCCTGAAATCCGAGGGCGACAGCAAAAAGCCAGCCCATGCCGGGGTTGATGCCATGGAAGGCGCCTAATCCGAGCAGCGCCAGCCAAGGCCATGGCCCGTTCACGGATAGCAGAATGAGTCAGAAGACGAATCGCCGCCCTCGAGCCGGACCTGATGGAGACGGTAATCATCCGGCTGCAGGAAAAATTTCGTATCAAAACCGATTCCGCCCTCCGGGGCGACGTCGACCTTTGCCATCCAGCTACCGACGCCTTCGGGGTAGAATTGTTCATCCCAAGCCGCATAGAGGGAATTGGTGAAATACACGCGCCTGCCGTCGCGGCTGATTTCAACCATTTGAGGGCCGCCGCGCAGCGGCTTGCCGGGTTTGGCCGGGTGCGGGGCCTGGCCCACAATGCCGCCGATATGGAGCGAGCCCGTTTTTTTCGGATTAAAAGGATCGGACACGTCGTATTGGAGCATCTCTCCGGTTCCCCAGCAGGAGACGTAGAGAAACCGATCATCAAGGGAGAGGTTGATATCAGTGACCAGGGGTGGCACGGCTTTAAAACCTTGAAGCAGCGGCGGGAGTTGTTCCGGATCGGCTGGCTCAGCCGGGATTTCGATGACCTTCTGAATTTCCCAGGCACCACTATGCTTGTGCCAAAGCCATATTGAGGCGCTGAGATCCTTGAGCGAGACGACGACGCCGACGAATCCGTAGGTCTTCCTTGGATCATGCGCCGGCCTCATCTCAAGAACCATTTGGTGCTCCTTGCCCAGATCAAGTGCCTCAACGTGCCGCCGTCTGCGCAAGTCCCAAACATGCAATTGATGGCCGTATCGGCTTTGCAAGAGTTCCTCCGGCACGACGCCGTTTTCGATCTGGCGCGGTGTGCCCCACTCACTCGTCAACAGCGTATCCTGGGTGAGATGCCACCAAAAATCGTAGCCGAGATATTGGGGTCCACGATCCATCTCCCATTTCCCCAGAACATCAAAGGTGAAGTGGTCCAGCAAGAAAATGCCTCCGGGTCCGTCCCCATCGGGAGCTCCCAATGCGCTGACGTAGATGCCCTCCGGGCCGCAATGGACCGTGTGCGGGCGCGAGTATCCGGAGCGCGCAAAGACCTCCTCCGGTTCGATGACTTTCGCGATCGATGGGCTCCGAGGATCCGGTTTGGTATCGAGGATGTAGATTCGCGAGGAGCGAATGCCGGGAACCACCAAGTAGCGGCGCTCGATGTGCGGGTGTGGAGCATAGGGACACAACGCCGAACTGCAGGCGTTCCAGCCAAAATGGTGGAGTTCGTCTCCGGCACTGGGCAGAACGACTTGGCCGACACGACCGCCGTAGTCAGGCGAAGCCGGGTCAAGATCGATGACTAGGATTGCGTCGTTCAACGAGCTCCCGGGGGGGTTGAGCGCGGCCACATAGGCCAGCTTTTCCGCGGGCGCCTGCATCGCCAGGCGAGGGGAAGGATAAAAAGTGGGGTCGGGTCTTAGTAATGCCATGATAGCAGGGGGGTTACTCTCTAGCTCGCCGCGGCGCGACCTCCTGTCAAGGGTTTACAGGAAGATCCGTTAGTTATCCACGAACTCGAAGACCTTGAAGAACTTGTTTTCGTATACGAGGCGCAAAAAGGGCGGGGCGCCGAGCGGGTCATGGTAAAGAGTCTCTCCCAGTGGCCGCTCCGGCGGGAGTCGGCCCAGCACCTGGGCAGAATTGGAAATCACCCGCGAAGGTTCGTAAGCGATCACATACTTGACCGATCGCTTCCTCAGGATTTCGCGCGCCTCTTCCGAAGTTTTTGACAGGTAAAACCGCGCGGTGTCCACCGTTCCCGGGAGGCTTTGGTGTGAACTCCCGCTGACGCAGCGCTGCCCGGACCAGTAGGCAATCGCGGGACTTAACCACCATGGAGCAAGGACTATTGTGCGATGGGGCGAGAGGAGGGCTTGCGCGGTTTCACGCAAGAGGAAGGCGTCCTCCCGATTCTCCGCGCGTGCGACTCTTCCCTCCTCATCAGGGTAGAGTTGCCGGTCCCACTCGGCGGCCATCGGCCCGAGCGAGATCGCGAAGACAAGCCAGGCAACCGGTTTGGAGGGAATGACTGTGAGAGCCGAAGGGAGGGTGAGAGCGAAGCCAATTGCAAGAAAGTATCCCCATCGCACATGCCAGAGGGAAAGGCCGGTCAGCAGGAGCAGGAGCACGGCCAGCGCGGCGCACGCGCGATCGCCGTGCTTCCAGGAGCGCCACAGAAGGAGAGGCGGCGATGCGATCAAAAGCCATCCGGTCCAACGAAAGAGTTGGGGCAGCGTCGCATGGCGCAACTCCCCGATGTTAAGAGCCCAGCGAAAGAAATAAGTTTGTTCCTCCGCCGAAGGCGCCCGGATGCGCCAGCCGTCGAAAAGAATTGCCGAGAGAAGAAGGACAGCGAAAACCAGGACGGCGTTTCGGCTGGGGATGGCGTCTCGTCCGAGAACCGCGAGACGCATGAGAGCCGTTGCTCCTAGAAGAACGAGCGGCTCGAACAAGGACGTCCAGAGGGCCAAGGCCCAAAGCACTGCGGAAAAGAGCTCCGAGGACCGGGAGGGCTGTCTCCAAAGGCTGATCTCCGTAGCAAGCGCCGCCCCGACCAAAAGAACCACCAGCGACTGGTGATCCGGGCGTCCCAATTGGAAACCGTGGACAAGAATCGGCGAAACCGAAACAACAAGCAGCATCGCGTTGCGGTACGGGAGGGCGATCTTGCTTCCCCACCACCAGAGAAAAGTGACGAGGGCCAAGCCCAGAAGGGGCGAGACAAACGCCCCGGCAAGATCAAGCGGCAGGGGAGGGCTCGGGACGCGAGCCATCCAGTGACCAAGATGGAACGCTCCGCCGAGCGCCGCGAGAAGGAGGTCCATTGGTGCCGTGGTATGCGGCGTAGTGCCGGACGGGGCGTTCTCAAAGTCGTGAAATTTGACCGGCTTCCAGGGCGCAGCGATGACCTGTTGAGCACGCGTCATTCGCGCGTAGCAGTCCGGATCCACGAAGTATGTCTGCCCATCCGCGAAAACTTGCCTCCAATTCCAAGAATAACTGACCAGAGCCAGCGCCAACCACATCGCCAGCCCTGCCCCGCGAAACAAATAGGAGGAAAGCCTCATTCTTACCACCCTGACCCAATATCTTGTGGAGTCAGGCGTGTGAAGTCCCTATATCCTGTGGATTCTGGCAGAGTTTTGTTCAAAAAACGGTTGTGGCCGACGCCGGTTGCGCTAGTCTCAAAGGGAACAGAGTTTGCTGTCAAAATTTCCTGAACCCTTGATGTCCGACAACCCAAATTCCTTGCCCAAATCCGAGAAGTACGATGCTTCAAAGATTGACAAGCTGGAGGGACTTGCAGGCGTTCGGCAGCGTCCCGGCATGTACATTGGGCCGACCGATGAACGCGGGTTGCACCATTGTGTTTTTGAGGTCCTCGACAATTCGATTGACGAACATCTTGCCGGCTACTGCTCCCGGATCGATGTGACCCTTCACGCGGACGGGTCGTGCTCGATCAAGGACAACGGGCGCGGTATTCCCGTAGACGAACACCCGAAGTTCAAGGTGCCCGCTATCGAGCTTGTGCTCACGAATCTGCATGCGGGCGGCAAGTTCGGGCAGGGCGCTTACAAGTTTTCGGGAGGTTTGCACGGAGTTGGCGCGAAGTGCGTCAACGCGCTCTCTGACTGGTTCAAGGTGGAGGTGTCGCGTGACGGCAAGGTTTACCACATGGCGTTCGCGCGGGGCGTGACTACGCAGAAGCTCACGGTGATTGGTGATCTCAAGAATAAGAGGCACACGGGCACCCTCATCACGTTCTTGCCAGATCCGACAATATTTACCATCACGACGGAGTTTCAATTTTCGAAGCTGGCCGCGCGTCTGCGCGAGTTGGCGTTTCTCAATCCGGGACTCGAGATCAACCTCGTTGACGAGCGCGCCGAATCGCCCACGCACGAGCAGTATCTCTACAAGCTTGGCATCGAGGAATTCGTCAGGCAGTTCGGGGAGAACAAGCAGCTTTTGCATCCGAAACCGATTGTGCTGGAAGGCAGGCGACCGGTGAAGTTCCGCAACAAGGACCAGCAGGAGGTCGAGGACGACATGTTCGTGGATCTGGTGCTGCAGTACAACGACAGTTACAACGATCAGATCCTCTGCTTCACAAACACCATCCCGAACCCGGATGGCGGCACCCACCTGACCGGCTTTCGCACGGCGCTCACGCGCGCCATCAACCAGTACGCCAAGCAGAACGGCTTGGTGAAGGATAAGGACCCGCCGATCTCCGGCGACGACGTGCGCGAGGGGCTGATTGCCGTCCTCTCCGTCAAGCATCCCTGGCCGGGTTTTGAATCGCAAACGAAGGTAAAGCTCGTGACGCCCGAAGTGGAGGGGATCGTCTCCTCGATCACTTACGAGGGGCTGATGACCTTTTTTGATCAGACGCCCAACGTCGCCAAGAGGATCGTTGACAAGGGTCTCACCGCCGCGCGAGCTCGCGAGGCCGCGCGAAAAGCTCGCGAAACCGTCCGCAAGGGCGCTCTGACCGGCGGCGGGCTGCCGGGGAAGCTGGCCGACTGCTCGGAGCGCGATCCCGCTCTGACCGAGCTATACATCGTGGAGGGCGATTCAGCGGGCGGCTCGGCCAAACAGGGACGCGACCGCCGCTACCAAGCGATACTCCCGATCCGCGGAAAGCTGATCAATGTTGAGAAGGCTCGTCTCGACAAAGTCCTTCAGAACACCGAGATCCAAACCATGATCACCGCGGTGGGCACGGGGATCGGAAGCGGCGACCAGGAAGGCGCATTCAATATCTCCAAGCTGCGCTACGGTCGAATCATCATCATGACCGACGCCGATGTGGACGGTTCGCATATTCGCACTCTGCTGCTCACGTTCTTTTACCGGCAGATGCCGGAACTGGTGAAGCAGGGCAAGATCTACATCGCATGTCCGCCGCTCTACCTCATCAAACGGAAGAAGCGGGAGGAATACGTCGATGACGATGCGCAGCTCAATCGCATCCTGATCTCGCTGGGGGCGGAAGAGGTGAAACTCAGGAATCTCGCGGATGGCAAGGTTTTCACCGCGTCACAGTTGAAGGATGTCCTCGAGCTGCTCGAGCGGCTTTCCAAGTTCAGCGAGGTAATTCGGCGGCACGGCGGAGACTTCGAAGAATATCTCCGCGAGCGTGATCTGAAGACCGGGGCGCTGCCCGCGTATCTCGTCAAGGTTCGCGAGGGCAATACCGAGTGGGTAACCTATTTTCCCGGCGAGGCGGAGATGCGCGCGTTTCATGAGGAAAACCGGGATCTCAATCTTTTCGATGATGAGATCGAGG
>DASTFP010000141.1:0-3265 GCA_035719865.1 Terrimicrobiaceae bacterium
GGCGGTCGCCGCCTATAATCACCTTCTCTCGGCTCATGTGCGCGCTTACAACGCGCTGCATGATCTTTTCGAGGAGGAAGGATGGGCGCCGCCGCGGGTGACGATGAACACGTTCTGCAGCGACGTCTATTGGTCGGAGAAAATGCTACTCGATTTGCTCTGCGCTCGTGAGCGGGGCGTCAACGACAACCAACTGAAAAGCTATCTGCGTGAGGAATCCAATCGGCTCCACCACGCGTTGCTGGAGGCCGATTTGCCTTTTCAAACGGATCCCTTCGTCTGGCTGGGGCGCCTCTTTCACTGGCTCATCAACGTGCTGGCGCCAAAGCACGGTGTGGCGGAGGCGTTTGGCTATTTCCTGAACACGCTTTCGCATTCCCGGCGCCCGCGAGTGCTCGACTACCTTGGCCTCGATTATTACGATCCGTTCACCGGCCACCTCTTCCGTCCGCCGTCGTTTGCAGACCTGGAGTTTCGAAGGGAAAGTCTGCGTGGCCATCTCATGGACAGCCTTTCGCGAAAGTGGTGGGATTGGCATGTGCTGCCCGAGGGTCTGCACTTCTTTTGCAAATACTACGCCGCAGAGTTCCAGCGAGGAGTCCTGATCGCCGAGAACGGAATGGCGCTTCGGAGAAAGTTCGACAATAGCGTCGCGCACCCGAGACGCGACCGGCTCACTCGAAGCGAATTTCTTAAGGCCCATATCGCGCAGGTGCGCCGCCTCGTTGACGAGGACGTGCCCATGCTCGGCTATCTCCACTGGTCCATCACCGACAACTACGAATGGGGCTCGTTTACACCGCGATTCGGGCTTTACACCGTGGACTACACCGATCACGCCGTGCGGCTTCCTGTGGATCACCTCGGCGACCGTCCCTCGGAGACATACGCGCGGCTCATCACGCAGTCTGGGGTAGGTGTGAGCGAAGCGCGAATTTTGTGAAGTTGCTTGGCGGAGTCCGGATACGACCCCTGCCGCAAGTCCCTCGTCGCGACCGCCTTCGTCCCAACCGTCTCTGTCCCGCAGGACGTGGCAAACGCATGCGAGGGGAGGCGTATGCTCCCCCCGGGCTGGCGGAATCAACCCTTCTGCTGATCCAGCACGGCGCTCAGGATGTTTGCCGGAACTTGTTCGAAGCGCGACGGCTCCATCGAATAGGAAGAGCGCCCTTTGGAGAGCGAGCGAATGGCAGTGGCGTAGCCGAACATTTCTGCTAACGGCACCTCCGCTGTGATGGTGCAGAGGCTCCCGCGCGTTTCCATCCCGCTGATGCGCGCGCGCCGGCGATTCAGGTCGCCCACGATATCACCTTGATACTCTTCGGGCGTGATGTTCTCGACCTTCATGATCGGCTCCAAAAGGATCGGATTCGCCTTCTTCAAAGCGTCTTTCAACGAGAAGATGGCCGCCATCTTGAACGCGAGTTCGTTGGAATCCACATCATGGTAGCTGCCGTCCACGATGTCGATATGGATGTCGATGACGGGGTAACCCCCGATGACGCCGTTGAGAGTGGCTTCGTTGAGCCCCTTGATGCAGGCCGGGATGTAGTCCTTGGGAATGTTGCCCCCGACGACCTTGTTTTCGATGGTGATTCCTTTGCCGCGCGCGTTGGGTGCGATCTTGATGATGACGTGGCCGTATTGGCCGCGCCCACCCGACTGCTTGATGAGTTTACCTTCGCCATCCGCAGGAGCGAGGACGGTTTCCTTGTACGCGATCTGCGGTTTGCCGGCGTTGGCCTCGACCTTGAATTCCCGAAACATGCGGTCGCGAATGATCTCCAGATGAAGCTCGCCCATGCCGGCGATGATCGTCTGCCCCGTCTCCTCATTTGTGAAGACGCGGAAGGTCGGATCCTCTTCGGCGAGGCGCTGAAGCGCGTTCGACATCCTTTCCTGGTCGAGCTTTGTCTTGGGCTCGACTGCCATGGATATGACGGGGTCAGGGAACGACGGCGGCTCGAGCAAAATCGGGTAATCCTCATCGCAAAGCGTGTCGCCCGTGGTGATGTTCTTTATCCCGACGATGGCGGCGATGTCGCCGGAATAGCACGTATCAATATCCTGCCGTTTGTCGGCCTGGATTTGAATTAAACGGCTTATGCGCTCGCGTTTGTTGGTACGTGGATTATAGACGGTGTCGCCCTTGCTGAGCTTGCCGGAATAAACCCGGAAAAAGACGAGCTTGCCAACGAACGGGTCGCTCCAAAGCTTGAAGGCAAGCGAGCAAAAACTGGCGTTGTCATCTGAAGGGGCCTCCATTGGCTCGCCGGTATCCGGGTTTTGCCCTTTTGCGGGCCGGATGTCGAGCGGACTGGGCAGGTAATCCACAACCGCATCGAGCAGATACTGCACGCCCTTGTTCTTGAAGGCGGAGCCTCCGGCTACCGGGACGAATCTGTTCGCGATGGTCTGGCGGCGAATGGCGGCTTTGAGATCCTGCTTCGTAATCGGCTTTTCCTCGAGGAAGAGCATGCCCACCTCCTCATCGAGGTCGCACATTTGCTCCACGAGATCCTGATAGGCCTTTTCCGCCACTGCCTTTTGATCGGCCGGGATGTCCACAACCTCGTAGGTGGAGCCGAGTTGATCATTGTCGGAATAGATGACGGCCTTCTGATTAAGGACATCGAGCTGGCCCTTGAGATGATCCTCCGCGCCAAGCGGAATCAAAATCGGCCAGGCGTTCGCGCCGAGTTTCTGACGCATGCTGCTCACTGCCGCGTCGAAGTCCGCGCCGACGCGGTCCATCTTGTTGACGAAGGCGATCCGGGGCACGCCGTATTTGTTCGCCTGACGCCAGACGGTTTCAGACTGGGGTTGCACCCCCGCGACGCCGCAAAAGACGGCGATGGCACCGTCCAGCACGCGGAGCGAGCGTTCCACCTCGGCGGTGAAATCGACGTGTCCGGGGGTGTCGATGATGTTCACCCGCTGTTTGACGCCTTCAAAGGTCTTGTAAACGCCCTCCTCGGTCCGTTGCACCCATGAGCAGGTGGTGGCTGCCGACGTGATGGTGATGCCGCGTTCGCGCTCTTGCTCCATCCAGTCGGTGACAGTCGTTCCCTCGTGGACCTCGCCGATCTTGTGGATCATGCCTGTATAGAACAGGATGCGTTCGGTCAGGGTCGTCTTGCCCGCATCGATATGTGCGGCGATTCCGATATTGCGCGTCCGCTCCAGCGGGAAGGCGCGGTCGGGAGAGTTCGGATTGGATGATTGGGCTTTAGCCCCAAGCGTGGCGCGCATTTCAGAAGCAGGT
>DASTFP010000142.1:0-7547 GCA_035719865.1 Terrimicrobiaceae bacterium
ACGTGTTCCACGGATTCAGCACGAATAGGAAAGTTTCTTGCCTGCAGCAAAACTGTTCGCAGTTTGGGGGGCTAACTAATCTCACGCAAGATGCTCTTCGAGGAGTTGCGCGAGCTCATCTCCAGGGGCCTGGTCGTCAAGAGTGCGGCCGGGTCCGCGCGTTCACGGCGCGACGCACGAGCTGACGCCCTTGGCCGAGACCCTCCTGCCGATTCTGGACGCGTTGCAAAAATGGGGCGTCGCGCATCGCTCCCCGACGCCGGAGGCCGGAATCAACGCTCAAGCATCGCCCGGGCGAAACCGGCGCCCCTGCCCTGAACACGCTCCGTTTTGATCCAAAGCAGCGCCAGGCGTTCGAGCTGGAGCGCGGAGTCGAGAAAAGAAAAAGGAAAAGAAAAAGGGTCAGTCATGGTTTATTGACGTCAAGGCTGAAGAATGCCAAACAACTTAGAACCAATGGCACGTCAGGTGCGAATCGAGTTTCCCGGGGCCATGTATCACGTGATGGCGCGCGGAGACCGGAAAGAACTCATTGTCCAGGACGACGAGGACCGGCGGACTTTTATCCGGACGCTTGGAGAGGGTTGCGAGCGCGCGGGCTTCCAGGTGCACGCCTGGGTGCTCATGAGCAACCACTATCATCTGCTGCTGGAGACGCCTGAAGCCAACCTTTCAAGGGGAATGGGCTGGCTGCAGAACGCTTACACGAGGCGCATCAACACCAGACATCGGCTGTGGGGCCATCTCTTCGGGGGACGCTACAAGGCGATCCTTGTCGAAGCCGGCAACTGCTTTTGGGCGCTGCTAGACTACATTCACCTTAATCCTGTGCGAGCCGGAGTGGTCCACGACCGCGAGGGACTGGAAGCCTTTGGCTGGAGTAGCCTTGCTGCCTATATCGGATGGCCCAGCAGGCGGCCGCAGTGGCTGGAGACCGACATGGGATTCTCGGTCGTGGGCTGCAAGGACAGCGCGGCCGGAAGGCGAGAGTTTCTTGGTTTGCTCGAGAAGCGCGTGGACTGGAGCAAGCCCTCGCACGCCGGCTTGTCGCTTCCCGAGGGTGACGGGAAACCCGATTTGACCATTCACAGCGCATTGCGCCGTGGTTGGTTCTTCGGCTCACAGGCCTTTCGCGAGAGAATGTTGCGCCTTCTTGCTAGGAATCTTGCCGCGGGAGGCAAACGAAAGGAGGATGGCTATCGTGGTGCCGAGATCAGAGACCATGGCATCGGGAGGGCTCACTCGATCATCGAGGTGGGGTGCAACATACTCGAGGTCAGCCTGGAGGAACTCCAACGCGCTGCCAAAAGCGACTGGAGAAAGACGTTGCTCGCCGAGCTTGTGCAGAGCCAAACGGTCATGAGGCTGGATTGGATTCGGAACACCTTGAACATGGGAGATCGATCCACTTGCTGCCGACTCATCCGGCAAGCGCGACAAGAACGGCCAGAACGTCGTGATCGGAAGGTAATGCGCGCTAAGATCCTCAAGAATATCAATAAACCATGACTGACCCCTTTTCGTCGGTAAATGTCCAAAAAATGACGGTGTCGAAATCTCCGTGGCCGCAGTTTTCCCTACGTAGCCTTAATGGCTCTCGATCGAAGACCGCCTTGATGGGCGCATTATTGCCTGACGAAAGCGAGCCCTCGGAAAGAGCAAGCTATGGATAGTTCGATCATCGCCGCCTTTTCTGCCATCCTCGGTACAACTGTCGGCGGCCTAACTACTTTCCTGACGACATTCCTCAATCAGCGCTTCGCTATGCGCCGTGACATACTGGCGAAGGACGTAGCGAATCGCGAACAGCTTTACACCGAATTCCTCAAGGAAGTGGGAAACCTCTATTTCGACTCGATTGATCGAACCCTCGACGATGTGTCCAAGCAGGCTTCGCTGATCACTATGTATTCGCTTGTCGGCCGCATCCGAATGATCAGCAGCGAAGGAGTCTTAACGTCGGCCGAGAAAGTTGCCGAGGACATCGTCGAGTCTTTCAAGCGCCCTCCGATGACCTTTCAAGAATTCCAACAACTCTGGGGTGCCTCCGATCCGTGGCACGAGTTTACCAACGCCTGTCGAGCAGAGCGGGAAAGCATGCTGGGACGCTTGTAACTGCTGCTATCGGGTATCAGCGTATCCCAACTAACGGCCCAAAGTTTCCGGAGAAGTTCCTTGAATCGCTGTCTGCAAGCGATCCCTCGATCTCCGGGGGACGGGCGTTAAGAGGGCGCGGTTTGCGGAAATTCCGCCTCTCCGGCGCGGAAGAGGCGGTTCAATGTCATCGCTACTCGAACAATTCCCGTAGCGGTTTCGGACTTTGGAGACAATCTATTCGCGTGTTCCCAATCGTTCTCTGGTCGCCCACAGCCCGGTGGAAGGTGTGCTGATAAAAAAGATTCTTTCGCCATCTGGCATCGTATTCCAGCCTTCGTTGAGCTTCGCGGGGTCGTAACGTCGCAGGGCTTCGCTCAAATCGGCGAAGGCGTAATGCACTCCTTCGATGTCCGCCTTGGAAAGGTGGCCCGGGGCGTAACGAATCGTGAATCGGCCCTCGGATGATCCGTGGATAAGATGCGCGGTCCCGTGGGCAATTTCCCGCATCTCGGCGTTCGTGCGGTACTGCTCGAGCGCGCGGGGAGTTCCGCAATAGCCGTATTTTCGTATGAGGGCATCAACCTCGGGCTGCTCGCCAAATCGCTCGACGCCGGGTGCGATGACCAGCAATTCGCCGTCATCTGCCATGGCCATTCGCGTGCGATAGACGGCCTTGTTTGCCACCCAGGTTGCTCGGAATTCATCCGCCTGCATGATAGCCACGATTTTCTCGACCGGTTTGTCAAAGACAGTGACGTTCTGCTCGCGACTGGCGCGAGCTGCCATCAGGTAGGTTTCCAGGTCGTCACCAACATACGCGCCCGAGTGCACGAGGCGCTTCTCCTCGTCCCGGCGCATCACGACCTGAAAATACACATCCGGCAAACGACCGAGAAACTGCTCCTCGGCCCAATTGTAGCACGCGCGGAGCGGGGTGATAATGCTGCCGAGGTTGTTCTCTATTCCGTAAAGGGCGGCTGCGATGTGCGAGGTGGAAATCGTTTCCTTTCCGCCAAGACCAATGAAGTAGTTCTTGTTGTGGTTGGAAAATCCCAGCACTTCGTGCGGGACCACGTGCCCAATGTTGATGATGAGATCCCACGCCTCGTCAACGAGCATGGAACTAAGGTCGAGCGGAATTTTCCAGTCGGCTTTGCCTCCAGTCGCTTCCGCAACTTTTTCCTCCGGAATCGTCCCGATCCGGGTCACGCCTCCGCGCCAGTCGTGAGGGTGGATGCGATGGTTCGGAATCGAGCCGAACATCCAGCGATTTTCCGCCGGTGTGTGAGGCACATGCTGGCCCAAGGTCGGGATAACATGGGTGTCGCAGGATGCAGGAAGCAGCTTGTAGAGCGTTTCGGTGATCCAGCCCGCGCCGCTGTGGGCCCTCGTCAGGTCAGGTGGCAGCAGCAGCACGCGGCGAAAGACGCTGCCCAGCCGGTCACGAGCCTCGTCGAGCAAGCGCTGACACATGGCTTCGATCTCCGGACGCGAGATCGTCGGAGCTTCGCGATGAAACCAGGGCATCAGAAGAAGTAAGAAGGAAGAAGGAAGAAGCGTTGCCAGACCTTCGTGAGGAAACCAATCTTTGAAGACTACCAGCCAAGCACGACAGCGAAGAGGAGAGGGGCCACAATCGACGCGTCCGACTCGATGACGAATTTTGGCGTATCAACCCCAAGCTTGCCCCAGGTGATTTTTTCATTCGGAACGGCTCCCGAATAGCTGCCGTAGCTGGTGGTCGAGTCGCTAATCTGGCAAAAATAGCCCCAGAGCGGAACGTCCTCGCGTTGCAGATCCTGGTGCAACATCGGGACGACGCAAATTGGGAAGTCCCCCGCGATGCCTCCCGCGATTTGGAAGAATCCAATCGACCCCACAGTGCCAAGCGACGTGGTGGTTCGGGTATACCAGTCCGCAAGCGACATCATGTATTCGATCCCGGTCCGAACGGTGTGGACCTTCTTGATCTCTCCACTGATGCAATGAGCCGAATACATGTTGCCGAGGGTCGAGTCTTCCCAGCCGGGCACAAACATCGGCAGGTCCTTCTCCGCCGCAGCCAGGAGCCAGCTGTCGGCTGGGTCGATCTGGTGCTCGAGGTTCCCGCTGCGGAGGACGCGGTAGAGGAACTCGTGCGGGAAAAATCTCTCACCGGCTTGATCAGCCGCCATCCATTCGGCGAGGACGGCTTTCTCAATGCGGCGCATCGCTTCCATTTCCGGTATGCACGTGTCGGTGACGCGATTCATGTGGCGGTCGAGCAGCGCTTTCTCGTGGGCGGCCGTGAGATCGCGGTAGTGCGGGATCCGCTCGTAGAACTCGTGAGCGACGAGATTGAACACGTCCTCTTCAAGATTCGCTCCTGTGCAACAGATCGCGTGGACCTTGTCGCGCCGAATCATTTCAGCCAGCGACAATCCAAGCTCCGCGGTGCTCATTGCGCCCCCAATCGTCATAAACATCCTCCCACCCGTTTCAAGGTGGGCCACGTAGCCGTCAGCGGCGTCTTTGAGAGCGGCGGCGTTGAAATGCCGGAAATGATGCGCAATAAAGGCGGATATCGCGCCCTGCGCAGTGTTGGTCTTCATGTTTGCGAAGCCGGTCGTTTGCCGGACCGACGACGGGTAGCTTTGCAACCGCAAGTAGCACAAAAGCCGTCCGTTGTCTCGACGGCAGAGAGATTTTCCGGTCGTCGCCATTACCGGTGGCTTGCCCGTAAGTTAGTCTTTACGACTTACGACGCGAGAAGTCTGCCTCTTAGGCGGGCAAGCACATCTCGGGCACGCTTGTTAGCGGGGAGGTGCGCAGGATACGCAACTGTCCGAGGTCCGCGCCGAGAGGATCCTCGCTGGGGAGCGCTCCGCGATAGACTTCGGCCGCGAGCACGGTGAGCGAAGCGTCAAACGGAAGGGCAAGTGTTTCAAGTGCGGAATGAATCGTAGCTCCGGCGAAACGGCCGATCGCATGCACGAGTGGCTGATCAGAGTAGCGCTGGTCGGTGTTGGCCATCTCCGGTTTCGCCCGAGCGCGTGCGATTAGCACGTTGCGCCGCGACTCGCCGTCCATTTGAATCACCTGGGCGTAGAGCAACGCCCAAATCTCGGTCCTTGGCTGATTGGGGCGCAGACTTCGGCCATTGAGTACGGGAGTTGCGAGAGGTGCACTCACCAGCACTTCGTCAGGTAGCCGCCTCACAACGCAGTCCAGCGGCGGCGCAGGATGCTGGACGCCAGTGACGCGCAGGGGTGGGCCGAAGCGGGCCTGACTAGTTGACCATCGGCTGCCATCGTGACCAACTCGCAGCTCGTAGACGAAGAAGCCGAAGAGCCGCGGGTTGGACGCATCGAGCCCTGGCGGCAGCGGCAGGAGGTAATGCCGTATCGGGTCGCCGGGATTTTCCGGCGTCGCTGGAATCAGCGCCTGCATCGCATCCAGCCCTGCGCGGTCAGCCGACTGACCGGGCCGGATCACCCGAATGGTCTCAGCGTCGATCGGCAGCAGTGGCTCTGCGGGCACGGGTATTTCTTCTTCGGGATCAATGAGCATCGGGTCGGGCGCGTAGCCCAGGACTCGGGCAAAATAGGTGTCGCCGGAGTCGTCCGGCGCCGTCGCGAACTCGAGCCACAGCATCCGCGCGCGCCGGTCGGTGGAGGAATAGTCGTCCGCCGGGGTATATGGGGAGAGGGCGATTCCTGCGGCGACGATCTTGGGCGTTTGGCGAGGCGTCGTCGTGATCGGCAATCGTAACTGCCAACTGAGCGGTTGGTCCGCGGCCGGAGCCGGCGCGCGAAAGACAGGGCGGATCCGGTAGAGTGGTGTCAACTCCGCGGGATGCTGGCCGGCCGGTGGCTTGCCGTCGAAGGCGTCGAAGAACACCAAATCGGTCGTGCCCTTGTCCGCGCCAGGCAGAACTCCTGGACTCACCGTTCGTGGGAGGTCGATCGTGCCGACGATCTCGCCGTCGCGCTCGACTTCAACGCCGCGCTGCGATAGGCCGTCCCATGTCCAATCACGATTCAGGCGCACCCGGATGAAGACGATCCAATGCCCGGTCAGATCGGCCTTGGACCCGAGGGTTATTGACGATCGCGCAGGTGCAAGGGTGTGCGCAAGGCCAGACGAGCAACCGAAGACAGTGCGCCGGCCAATCCTGCCGGCGAACGTGAGACCAGTGACGTCGAGTCCGATCTCCTGGGCCAGCAGCTGTGCGATATCCACAGGCGCCTCGTTCCGGCGGCCCTGCAGCTCGGACTCCGCGGCTTGCTGGCTCGTCGGGGCCGGTTCGCCCTGCAGGAAGAACGCCCGGATCTGCTCGCCCGCGAGCTCCGGCACGAACAGATGGCGCTCCTCGTTTGCATCGACCCGGACATCGACGCGAACATCGATCTGCGCGATTCGCGCCGCTGCCGAGCCCCAATACTCGAGCTCCGGATCAGGGTTGCCCACGGCGCGCAGGAGCAGTCTCACATCCCGCGCCGTCGGGAGAGTGAGCGGGCCGCTGCCGTCCTGCGGTTGCGCGGGATCAGGCGTCTGAAGCTCGGCGATATCGCCGACATCTTTGAATGTCAGCTCGATCGCGAGCGCCGCGGAAAGGGGCGTGGCTGGGTCGAAGCGCCGTCTCGTCGTGTAGAGACGCACAAACGGCTCGCGCCCCTCCACGAGCCGGTCGTCACCCTCGAGCGACCGGACCTCGACTGCCACCTGCACTGCGGTTACGTCGGGGTCGTGAATACCGGGCTCACGCCCCTCCTTCAGGGCCTCCGGCGTGTCGGCGAGCAGCGCTGCTACCGGTTCATCGAATCCGGTGAAAACCAGATCCGGGTAACCGATCCGCGGCCGAACAACGAGAAGCCTGTTCTGGTCACGACTTACCGAGACGTCCTTGGGAGGCACGAAGCGGCGGAACGGGGCTCTCCAGACCGGCGCGAGGGCCGGGTTGCGAGGGGTTGTGCTCACCTCCGGCCCACCGCCACTTAAATCGGCAAGCCGAACGCGAAACTCGTAGTCTTTCCCGTAGCGTAAGGGTACCGCATTGTCGTCCACCGGCTCCATTATGCGGCTGGCGGGGACGTCCGGCCGCCCGGAGATCTCAAAGGCGGCCCGGTCGCTCATGATCATTGACCGGCCCGCCCAGGCAGTGAAGAGGCTCGGTAGCCAAAAATCGCCCGTCTTCTCCCCAAGGAGCTGGGCGGGAGATGTTCGTACCGCCAGCTCGCCCTGGAAAAGCCCCAGGGACACCTCGCCGATTTTCACCTCTCCGCGTACCTGTACCATGGAGTGCCAGTCCACAGAGCCTGCCGGCCGGACCACACGATAGCCGCCCACGCCGAGCAGCGTGTCCTCTACGGTGTCCGGACTGATACGTCGGTTTAGCCAGATCGCCACCTGTTCATCGTCCCAGCCAAGCTGGATACCGACATCCTTGACCGGCAACGGGTCGCTTGGAT
>DASTFP010000143.1:0-5996 GCA_035719865.1 Terrimicrobiaceae bacterium
CGGATTTCTGCAGGGCAACTCCGCCATAATGGTTCCGCATACCGATGACGGGCGCGTCCTCTTCGTGATTCCCTGGCACGGAAAAGTTCTCGTCGGTACCACCGACACGGCGATGGAGAAGGCCGAGTTGGAACCTCGGGCGCTCGACGACGAAATTGGTTTCATCCTCCGAAACGCCGCCCGCTATCTCGCCCGCGATCCCCAAAAGGCGGACATCCTGAGCGTGTTTGCCGGGCAGCGTCCGCTGGTGAGGCCGCCCGGTAAAAAAGGCGCCGCCACCAAGGCCATCTCCCGCAACCACGAGATCCTCGTTTCCGATTCCGGCCTTCTCACCATTGTCGGCGGGAAATGGACTACTTATCGCAAGATGGCCGAAGATACTCTCAACCACGCCTCGCTCATCGGCGGCTTCGACAACAAGCCATGCGTGACGGAGAATCTCCAGCTTCACGGCTGGCGAAGTCCAAACGCGACCCCGCTTCCGGAGGACCTGGCAGTCTACGGCACCGATGCTGCCAGGGTCGAGCAAATCGCAAAGGAAGACCCGGCTCTGGCCGAACCGCTCCATCCGCGCCTCGATTACATCAAGGCCAGCGTCGTCTGGGCGGCACGGGAAGAGATGGCGCTTACCGTCGAGGATGTGCTCTCCCGGCGGACACGGGCGCTTGTGCTTGATGCCGCGGCAGCCATCGAGGCGGCTCCGGCGATCGCCAGCCTGCTCGCGACCGAGCTGGGCAAGGACAGCGCCTGGGCGTCAAGCCAGGTAAAAGAGTTTGAAGCGCTCGCGGCCAGCTACCTTGCCCCATAGGTCGAAAGCGTCTCTCCTCGACGATTCAGAACAACCGGAACCACGCCACGACTCGCCCGGGGAGTGCACGTCAGAACTTGCGGGACGTCTCGTGCTTCTCAGGAAAATGGTCTTCGCAATGTATTTCGAAGATCTCCACCGAATCGTCGGTCTCGAAGAAGAGTTCCCCCGAGTCGCGTTCCAATTTGACGAAGGATTTGAAGTCGTCTCCGCTACTTCCGACCGAGTCGGCCTGGGCCTGCAGAATCTGCGCCAGCAGCCGAAAGCCGGCCGGATTTCCGGAAATATAGATGGCGCGCTTTCCCGAGTTTGTCTTGCCCGTCAACACCCTCAGCGCACCGCGCAGACTTTGATTCTCCGCCAAAATTTCGTTCACAGTTTTCATGGCAAACGTTCCCCCTTTGGTCCCGAATAACTCGGAGGACCCAAACCGGAAAGACCTTTTTTAGTCTTCGCGCCGGAAAATCCGTGCGAAGCGCCGACTTCACTCTTTGCGCCTGAAGGTGAACAAGTGGCTGTTGAAGGGTGTCCGGCCCCACATCGGACGGACATCGCCGACGAAACCTTCTTCGACAAAGGGCAAAAGGACCTCATCCCGCGTCGGAAAGTTCCAACCACTCCTTGGGATCCAGCGGCTGAAGTGGACAAACCATTCCTCCAACCGCGTGGCAGCGAATCGCCAATTGGATTCGTGGAGAGCAAGCCGGATCAACGCGACGCCGCGAGGCGCAACACTGGCTGTGATCTTCTTCAGCAGGCGCCGCTGATCGTGATCGCTGAAGTAGTGAAGCACATCGAGCATGACGACGTCGCCGGAGTGCGCGGGAAAGTTCAAAGCGTCGCCGGCGTGAAACCTTTCGCTCGCTCCGACAAGCACCTCCTGTGCGACCTGGATCTTTCGCTCATCGCTGTCCACGCCAAGGATCGGGGCGCGATGGCCGCGCGCTCGGAGGTATGAGGCCAGCAGTCCCATGCCGCAGCCAAGATCCAGCACGGGAAACGGCGAGTCTCGCAGGATCGCTGCGACGGCGGGATACGCGGGATCCAAAGCGATCTTTCCAATGGAATAGTAATACAAGTTCGGCCATCGCCGATAACGCGCGGCAGCTTCGCGAAGTGGCGAACTCATGCCTTGACGGGCCTCCCGACTGCCCGGTGATAAGCCGGCAGCAGGGCCAGGCCGAACAGGCCCCACAAAAGCGATAGCGATGCACCTCCGAGCGAAATGGAGACTGCTTGAGCGGCAGGTGCGCCCCAAAGGTCATCCAGAACCGTCGCAAACAATTGTTCACGCACTCCAAAGCCGCCCAGGCTTATTGGAAGCGCTGAAATGATATCAACCGCTGGCATAAACGCGAGAAACTCGCCCAAAGGAACCTTTAATCCGAAAGCGCGGGCACTTGAGTAGAAGGTTAGGAAATACGCCAGCAGCATCACGATCGAAAGCAAAGAGGCAAGCAGGGTCTGCCGCCAGGCGCTCACAAACTGGAAATAAGCTTCGGTAAAATCGGTGATCATCTTTCGGCCTGGGAAACCTTGCGGCAGGCGGCGTGTGAAACCCCTCGCGCTCATCAGGAATGAAAACGCCATGAGCACCACCACCGCGGCAAGATAAACGAATACTCCTCTGATCAGGCTGGCGACGACCGCGCTCTGCATCAGCCAGTCCAAACGCAAGAGCATGAAGATCAGTGAACACAAGATCAACGCCCCGAATCCGCTCATCCGGTCCATCACAACCGAAAGCAGGGCAGCCGTCTTGCGATGTCCCTTGGCGACAAGCCAGACGACTTTCACCGCATCGCCGCCCACCGCGCCCACCAGGAAATTGTTGAAGAACAGGCCGACGAAACTCAGCCGGAACACGTCCCAGGCGGGAACCCGGATTCCAAGAACCCGAAGAAAGATCCCCCACCGCACAACTCCGACCAGATTACCCACGCCGGCCACCAGAAAACCCGCCGCCAACCATCCCGGGTGCGCCGACGTCAGGACTTGCCATGTCCGAACGCGAAAATCCTCCTTCCAGAAGATCCATACCAACAAGGCCACGCTGACCAACGATTGAATAAGGAGAAGACCCGATCGTCTCATGCCGGAAACATCCTCAACCCACGCAATCGCATTCTGCCGAAATGATCGAGAGAAACCGCATTAATCGTGTCGCTCTCGCGTTCCTCGGGGAGGAAAACCGGCGAAATCATCGGTTCATCTCTGCACTTTTTTCCACCAAAGTTTCCGTTAGAGTACCTGCATGTCTTCCGCGCGGGCCGAATCTCCAACTCCTCTTGCCGAGCGCTTTGCCCCTCGATTTCTTTCGCTGCGCGCCTGCTGGGCATACCTGAGACAGATTTCCTGTCTTGGATTGTTCTTTGGAATCGGACTCGTGGTGAGTCCGATTTGTGCCCTGCTTTCGCGTTGCTTTAAGATCCCTTCGTCCGTTGGCCAGGGCCTCATCCGCGGACTCTTCGATGTCTGGCTCCGTTTCTCATGCAGAATCGGGGTATTCGACATTTCATTTCCCGATGCGGAACAAGTCCGGGGACTTCGCGGCACGGTGCTGGCTCCAAATCATCCGAGCCTTGTCGACGCCGTCATTCTTCTTTCGATCGTTCCCCGAACCGTTTGCATCATGCGCGCGAATCTGATTCAGAGCCCGTCTCTCGGGGGGGCGGCAAGCCTCGCGGGTTTCGTTCCCAACGACAAGGGGTCCGCGCTCATCCGGCACGGCGTGGAGAAACTCGAGGCGGGTGAAAATCTCCTCATCTTTCCAGAGGGAACGCGCACTGGCACGAAGGCGGTTAACCCCTTCAAGAAGGGCTTCGCCTTGATTGCAATCAAGGCTAATGCCTCGATCCAAACCGTATTCATTGAGCGCGAGGGTCGCTACCTCTCCAAGGGTGTTTCCCTTTTCGCCCAATCGCTGCTGCCCATTCGGTTCCGGCTCCACGTTGGCGAGCTTATTGAGGCCGCACCCGGGGAAACTGCCCAGCAACTTGCCGCGCGACTTGAACTTTATTTTCGCCAGCGCTTGGAAAACACGGGCGAGGATATACGCCTTCTCAAGCCCTCTTGAATCCCCCTGCCTCGACGGGAAGCGGCTCGCATCTCGTCGTCCTGCCCAGTTACAATAGCGGCCCCCTCCTGGCGAAGACAGCCCGTTCGGTGCTCCAGTATTGGCAGCCGGTCTGGATCGTTCTCGATGGCAGCACAGATTCCAGCGTAGCCGAGGCGCGCGACCTCTCTCTTCGGCACACGAACCTTCGACTCTTCACGTTGAGCCGTAACCATGGCAAGGGGGAGGCGACTCTCGTCGCGATGCGAGCGGCGCTCGAGGCAGGCTACTCCCATGCACTCGTGGTCGACGCGGACGGCCAGCATCCCGCGGACCGCATCGGTTCGTTCATGGAGGTCTCAACCAGCCACCCCGAGGCGATGGTCCTTGGTGTGCCGGTCTTCGGACCGGATGCTCCTCCGGAGCGCGTGAAGGGACGACGCATCGGGAACTGGTTCGCAAACCTTGAAACCCTCTGGGGTGGCGTGCACGATTCGCTTTTCGGCTTTCGGCTTTACCCGCTCAAACCCGCGGTCCGAATCATGGAATCGATCCGAACGGCGCGGCGATTCGACTTCGACACCGAGCTCGTTGTAAGGCTGTTCTGGGCGGGAGTCCGCCCGATAAACCTGCCGGTTCCCGTTCACTACCCTCCCCGAGTGGCTGGGGGAGTGTCACATTTCAGATATCTTCGTGACAACTTGCTCCTCGCGGGTACGCATACCCGGTTGTGTCTTCTGATGCTCTTGCGCCTTTGGCCGGTTTGGAAACTTCGAAAGCAATGGAGACGCGACGCCTTGTGATAGCGGGCCGCCTGGCCGCCGTCCTCGGCGTTCTCGCCATGCGCGGGAGGGGACGCGCCGCGGCCTGGGGGGCGCATGACCTTCTCTGGCTGTATCCCACGCTGCGGAGAAATTGCGGATGGCACGGCGAAGTCCTTACTCACTTCCGCACATCGGAACGCGCAATCTGGCTCACCATCGACGACGGCCCCGATGCAGAGAGCACGCCGGCAATCCTGGACCTGCTTGCCGAGCATAATGCCAGGGCGACGTTTTTCGCTATCGGAAGAAAGGTGGAGCAGAATGCTGCGCTTTGCCGCCGGATCATTTCCGAAGGCCATACGGTCGAGGTGCACACCTATTCACATCCCGCGGGCTGGTGGTGGGTAATGCCACGTCCGTTGGTGCGGAGGGAGATCGAGAAGGGCTATCACGCCATTATTTCGGCGACCGGCCGGGCGCCGCGGTTCTTTCGCTCTCCCGTGGGCATGAACAACTTGTCCGTGCACCCTGTTGCGGGTAGCCTCGGCCTTCGTGTGGCGGGCTGGTCTGTGGACGGATGCGACGGGTGCCCGGCCGCGCCGACGACGGTCGTAAGCCGAATATTGCATGCGATTCGCCCGGGCGCGATTGTGCTGATCCATGAGGATGGCCGATTGAGGCACCGTCTCATGACCCTGACGCGCCTCATGGAAAAGCTTGCGACAGCCGGCTATCGTTGCGTGCTGCCCGGCGAAAACGTCCTTTGCTGATGCACGCTCCATTGCCCAACGAAAAACCTCATACCGAGCGGTGGGCTTATCAAAGGCTGTATTCGGCCAACGTTTTTGAGCTCGCGACTCGCATTTATCCTCTCTTTCGCCGATCAGGCGCGCAGGCCATCAGCCGGACAGTGGCATGGACCTACGCGGTGACACAGCCCGCGATCCGGAGGATCGTTCGCGACAATCTTGCCCTGCTTCGAAAGGATCCCGTCTCTGAGCGGGAGGCAATTTCGGTCTTTGTCAATTTCGGCGCTACCATTGCAGATTACGTGGCCGTGGGCGTGCTCCCCCTGCACAGAGCGCTGGCCTTTTGCGCCGAGAACGAAGGCACCGAACATCTCCACGCAGCCACGGCGGCGGGCCATGGCGTCATCCTTGCCACGGGTCATTTCAGTTTCTTTGAGTTCGGTGCCGTAGTTCTGGGACGCATGGGCCGAAAAGTGACCATCGCGACTCTTCCCGAGCCGTCGGATAAGCTTACCGCCTGGCGCGCCGCCTGGAGAGGGCGTTGGGGAACAGAGACCATCACCGTCGGAACGGATCCCTTCTCATCGCTCCAGGTCGCGCGTGCCATCGGAGAAGGACGT
>DASTFP010000144.1:0-4028 GCA_035719865.1 Terrimicrobiaceae bacterium
CACAATGACCAACAAGAACATCGCCTGGAGAGCGGTGATGACTCCGAGGAAGAGATACTTGCTGAAAAGATAGGCGTTTAGTCCCAGGCCACAAACCCGCTCTCGACGAAAGATCGGTAGCTCCTTGATGATCTGCTGCGCACCATTGCTGCATCCAAACCAAAGCGTCGCAACGACGCACAAGAACATTCGCAACACATAATCTTCAGCCACCCATCCAACGAGCACGGCGATGAGAACGGGCTGGGCGATAAGGAAGAGCAGGTTCAATTTGTCGGCCGCCAGGATCCTCCACTGGCGCTCGATCAAGATTTTCAGCGAATGGAGGAATTCTGGTCGAATCCGGCGCGCCGGCGGAATCTCTTCAAATCCGGAGAGGTCCGGCTCGCGCGGAACCACGTCTGTGGTTGGAGGTTCGGCCTTCGCCGACTTGATATCCCGGGCCCATTCGTCGCCCGTGCGTCCTTCCTCCGCAAGGCGCACGTAAACCTGATCGAGGCTCTCGACTCCAAAATGCTTATAGGCCAGTTCTGGCGTGCCATCGAAAATTAGGCGGCCGCCGTGGAGAAAGATGATTTTGTCGAACAAGTAGGCTCTGCCCAGCACATGCGTAGTGCAGATGACTGTGCAATCGTGCGCGGCGAGGCCGCGCAAGATCTTCATCAGAGCGAACTCGGTGGCGGGATCCAACCCGGATGATGGTTCATCGAGAAAAAGCATCGCCGGCTTGTCGAGCAACTCGGTGGCAATGCTCACGCGTTTGCGCTGTCCCCCGGAAAGTTGAGCGATGCGCTTTTGGCGGTGCTCGCCCAGGCCGAGGCGCTGAATCGTTTCGTCGACCAGGAGCCGCATGGGGTGCCGAGGTATGCGGGGATCAAGCCGCAGCCGCGCGCTGAGGAGCACCGCGTCTTCCACCCGCAATTCGGGATGCACGATATCATCCTGCGGCACAAAACCGATGCCAGCCGCCCCGATCGCCGCCGCTTCGACGATCGACTGCCCCTCGACAAGCACGGCTCCGCTCGTTGCCGGGTTTATGCCGCAAAGCGCGTTAAGCAAAGTGGATTTGCCCTGCCCGCTTCCGCCAAGTATTCCCGAGAACGAGCATTGCTCGATCTGCAAGTTCACCTCGCTGAGGATCACGCGCCCGCCGGCGCGAACCCCGACGCCAATAGCCTCGACCCTGCCTCCAATTCTTGGTCGTGTCCGTCGCAGCGATATTCCCGTGAACTCGAAGCTGTAGCCGCCCACTTGAAACCGGTCCCCAACCACAAGCCGGTGGGTTTCAAAACGCTGCCCGTTGAGAAACGTCCCCGTGGGACTCTCGTCGCGAACCATGAAATCCTTATCCTGGCGCCAGAGCAGCAAGTGGCGCCGCGAAATCCGGCGATCCTCCGGATCGAGAAACACGACGTCCTCGCCTTGCGATGCGCCGTCCGCCGCCCGGCCGAAGCACAGGCGCGACACCGAGCGCAGCGGAATTTCCGCGCACGGCTTTCCACGGAATATTGGTGCAGCGGGAAGCCGCCGGAAAGTCAGGACTGCCGATCCGATATTCAGGCTCTCGCCGTCGTTAAGGAAAAGGCGCTGGGAAACAGGGCCCCCGGAACGAAGGGTAACGGACGGCCCGGACGTTCCTCCGGTCGGCGAAAGGACCCAGGTCCCCTGAGCTTCGCTCCACTCCAGAACTGCCAGCGGATCGGAAATGCAGCCGGCATGCTGAATGACGAGCCGATTTTCCCGATCCACCCCAACATGCAGGGCGCCTTTGAGCAGTTCCTCAACGCGGCTCGCGTGGCCCTCGAAGACGATTAGCAGGCCCCGCATCGGCAGAGAAGGTGCGCGGGACTCAGCATGTCAGGCGCCGCAAGAGCGCGGCCACGCGTCAGTTGCTATACGTTGTGGGCTTGGTGACCGCGTCGAAAGCGTCCGGGTTATCCACGCGCGGCCTGGGCCTTGGAGTCGCGCGCGAGACGGGCTTAGGCCTCGGCGTGGGTTCCACATACACGGTCCGGTCGACGTAGACGGTCTTGGTGCAGGAGGTGGAAATACAAAGCCCCGCGGCGACGATCGGCAGGAGAATCAATCGGGATTTCATGACGCAAGATTGGCAAAGATCTCAGGGACCGACAACACCGGGAGCAGACGAACCGCCCTCCGACTGCGCTGCAGTTGGGTCGACTCGCCCACCCGTCTCCGGCTTGATGGAGCCTCGGCGGCCAACCAGCACATACCAAGACGCGAGGCCGATCGAACTCGCCATATGCATGTAAACCTTCGTCGTCCCGTTGTAGCTGGAACGGAACTGGACGCCCGCCAGCCTTCCGGGCCGGCGGTCATCGAGGATCAACCCGCCCACGTCGTCGTACACATAGATATCGACGTCACGCGCCGCAAGATCCGTCCCGACCAGAAAGACATAGTCGAGGCCCTTGTTCACCGGGATGAGAAATTCAATTGCCGTTCCGCCGCCGCAAACCCCGGAATGGTCAGTTGGCGCCATGGCAAAACCCTTCTCCACATACTTTCTCGCCATCCGATAGGCGGTGTCCTCCGCCTCGGCCGGATCGGCGAATCCCGAATCAATTCCCAACAAACCAACGGCCGCCAGGCACAGTGCACGCGAAATCCTCGTCATCTTGTTGTCTCCTGCTTTTTTGACGCGCATCTCGGTTACTGGTTGAGGGCCGATCTCACCGCGAGATCCGCAATTGATTTCAGCTTGGCAACGTTGTCCCTTGACACGGAGTCTTCCCTCCCGATTGAAACGAGGGGAAGGGCCTGCTCGAAGGCCGAGGGCAACGCCTTGACGCGCGGATGCGCCAGGGTTTCGGCGGGAAGTTCCTTGATCTCCTTGCTGAGTTCTCCCACCAGCAGCGGCTCTCGCAGCACGTTGGATATGCCCGCGTCATAGTCCTCCATCAGATAATACGTGACGTGGCGGGCGCCTTGCATCCAGCCTGAAGCGACGATCAGTTTCCGCTCGTTCGCGTTCTCCTTGCGATTAAGTGTCTTCATGATATCAGCCTGCAGGAATCCGAGCTCGAGAAAGACGTCGAGCCACTTGCCCTTGTTGGCATTCTCACGGGCGAGGCGCGCGCGCCGGAGTTCCTCGTCACTCGCCCCAAGCTTCTTGGCAAGCGACTCGATCTGGGTCGCGCAGGAATTCAGCTTTTCGACATCCTGTGACTTCACCGCCACCAGGCCGTCTGCAATCTTGATGCCGAGGGCCAGGGCGGCAGAGGTCTTGTCGGGAGAGGAATTCGCGTCGACGTCAATGGCCACGGCGTCGTAGACCTTTGCCCACTCGATTTTCTTTCCTTTCGCCGCGACTTCGATGGCCAGCATTTTGTCGTAAGGACTCGGAAGCGGCAGCCGCGAGCTCTGAGCCTGGCTTGGATTGAAGGGCGCCTTCGGCGGAATCTCTTCCGCCTTGCCTGTCTCCTCCCCGCTGAGGCGGCCCGTCAGGGCGAGCGAGCAAATAATTGCGAGGAGAACAGGAAGCGAAAAAGAAGACGCTTGCATCGGAATAAGATTAGGAGGAGCTCAGTGTGTTGTAGGGACTTTTTTCTTCATGAAAATAAAAAACTCGCCTCATCGCTCTCTGCGGCTTGATTGGGCGCGTTTCGCCCTGATCGCCGGATGCCTTCTGGCGTCCTGCGAGGGCCGCGATGCCACTCTGCAAAGCGAGCTCGCGCAACTTCGCGAGAAAGTCCGCCGCGCCGAACAGGAGCGTGACCAGGCGCTTCGGGACAAGAACAATGCGACGAAGCCGCCTTCCGGCGCAGAAATTCAGCCTCTCGCCGCATTGGAAAAAAAGTTCGAGGAAGCCGCCAAGCGCTTCGAGCAAGATGTCATTGCCACGTTTCCCGGCTACCGTCCGGCCTCCATCAAACGCGGCAAATTCGTATATCTCCTCGATGAGGAGGATCCCTATCGGACTCCGGTCGAGCTAAACCTGCGACCGAACTCGGCATCTGCCCTGACGCCTGATGTTCCGCCCGTCGTTTTCGAGGCTCGCGCCACGA
>DASTFP010000145.1:0-9305 GCA_035719865.1 Terrimicrobiaceae bacterium
GGGAAGCCATCGCGATTACACAGCTCGCCGGCACGGAAAGCGCTGCCAAGGTTACCGCGATCGAGTTTCTGGCAAAACACAACATCATTCGCAGCCTCGACTCGCTTAAGAAGCTCTCAACGGATCCGGATCCCCAAGTCGCGGCAGCCGCAAAGAAGGGCGTGGCAAGTCTTGAGGGCTATCTTCGCTGGGTCGAGGTCTGGGGGACCCTCTTCCGGGGCCTTAGCCTTGGCTCCATCCTCCTGGTGGCAGCCCTCGGTCTCGCCATCACGTTCGGCTTAATGGGGGTAATCAACATGGCCCACGGCGAGATTATCGTCGTCGGGGCTTATACGACCTATCTGGTCCAGAATATCTTCGGCGCGGGAGTCTTTCTCTCATTCTTTGGATTCAATCTGAATATTCCGGGCTTTCATTTCGGCGGCGCGCTTTACGAGAGCTATTTTCTCTTTGCGATTCCGATATCATTTATCGTCGCGGCATTGGTCGGAATCGCGCTGGAGCGCGGCATTATCAGGTTTCTCTACAGCCGTCCGCTCGAATCCTTGCTCGCGACCTGGGGGGTTTCGCTGGTGCTCCAGCAGCTCTTTCGCCTTATCTTTGGAGCCAACAATGTGCAGGTCTACTCGCCGAGTTGGCTGAGCGGAAACTTCACCGTGAGCGATGTGCTGCTGGGTTGGAACCGCCTCTTCGTCATTGGATTCGCCATCGCGATCGTCCTGATGGTCTGGCTGCTTCTAACTCGGACACCGCTCGGCTTGTTTATCCGCGCGGTCATGCAAAACCGCGATATGGCGGCCTGCATGGGAGTCAGAACCCAACGCGTCAATATGCTTACGTTTGGGCTTGGCAGCGGCCTCGCGGGTCTGGCCGGGGCATTCCTTTCACAACTCGGCAACGTAGGGCCGGGTCTTGGTCAGAGTTATATTGTTGATTGTTTCATGACCGTCGTCGTCGGGGGTGTCGGCAACCTCGTCGGAACAATTTACTCGGCCTTCGGAATCGGTGTCGTGGACCAGGCGCTCCAGCCATTTCTGGGCCCGGTGATGGGCAAGATCACCGTCCTGGCGGCGATCATCCTTTTTCTCCAATGGAAGCCGGGAGGCCTGTTTCCGACGCGAAGCCGCAGCCTCGAGGGCTAGCTAATGGCTAAGTCCGAAGTTCGTCAGCTTGAGATCTGGGGAATAGCCATCGCGGCCGTCGTAGTCCTTGGCGTTCTTCCCGCGTTGAACGCGTTCGTTCCGGAAACAAATCCGCTGCACGTCTCAAATTTCACGATCAATCTCTACGGCAAGTATCTCACTTATGCTGTTCTCGCGGTGGGTGTGGACGTCCTGTGGGGCTTTACCGGATTGCTTAGCCTCGGTCAGTGTCTCTTCTTCGCCCTCGGAGGCTATGCGTTTGGCATGTATCTCATGCTCAAGATCGGGAAGCTGGGGCAGTACAAGAGCGCTCTTCCGGACTTCATGGTCTTTCTCGGATACAACAAGCTTCCCGCGCATTGGGTGCCCTTTGACAGTTTCTGGTTTGCGGCGGCTGCGGTTGTTTTGGTCCCCGGGATCGTTGCGCTCGTTTTCGGATACCTGGCTTTTCGTTCGCGCATCCGGGGCGTCTATTTTTCCATCCTAACGCAGGCTCTCACCTATGGCGCCTGTCTGATGTTCTTTCGAAACGACTTTACCTTTGGCGGAAACAATGGCTTGACCGATTTCAAATTTGCTCTCGGTTTCGACGTCAACAGCGCGGCGACCCAGCGGGTCCTTTACATTCTGAGTGGCGTTCTCCTTTTCGGAGCTTATGTTTTCAGCCGCTGGCTTACGATGACGAAGTTCGGCAAAGTGCAGAGGGCCATTCGCGACAGCGAGAACCGGGTGCTTTTTTCCGGATACGCCACGTCGAATTTCAAGCTCTTCGTTTTTGTTTACGCTGCAATTATCTCCGGCTTGGCGGGCGCGCTCTACACTCCGCAGGTGGGCATTATCAACCCGAGCGAAATGTCGCCGGAGAAATCCCTCGAGGCGGTCGTATGGGTTGCGGTCGGTGGACGCGGGACACTGATTGGTCCCATCATCGGCTCGGTGGGAGTCAACGCTCTCAAGAGCTGGGCAACCCGGGCTTTCCCGGACCTGTGGCTTATTATCCTTGGCGGCCTCTTCGTCGTGATCGTTTTGTTCATGCCAAGAGGAATTGTTGGCATACCCGCACAGATTAAGGAGCTGCGCGATCGATTTCGCCGGCGGGAGCCCGTTGCAGCCGTCCCAGAGGGTAGCGCAACCAGCAGCGCAAGCACCAAATGAATCGGGATTTCCTTCTGTCGGCCGAGGGAGTCAACAAGAGCTTTGACGGCTTCAAGGCTATCAATGATCTCAATTTCTACCTGGATAAGGGCGAGCTTCGCACCATTATCGGCCCGAACGGCGCAGGAAAGAGCACCTTTCTCGATCTGATCACGGGCCGCACGAGGCCGGATACGGGTACGATCGAGTATCGCGGCACGCCGGTGACCAAACTGCGCGAATACGAGATCTACAGATTGGGTATCGGGCGAAAGTTTCAGACGCCGAGCGTTTACACGGATCACACGGTATTCGAGAACATTCTTCTGGGCCTGGAAGGCAGCCGCGGGGTTTGGTCCTCCATACTCGGACGCACCACTGCGGCACAGCGTGATCGCATCTACGAGGTTTTGGAGATTATCGGGCTTAAGGACCGTGCCAATGTAAAGGCCGGAAATCTTGCTCACGGTCAGAAGCAATGGCTCGAGATTGGGATGTTGCTCGCACAAAACGCCCAACTGCTTCTCGTTGATGAACCCGCGGCTGGCATGACCGACGAGGAAACAGCGAAGACCGGCGAACTGCTGCTCAGCCTCGCGGGCGAGCACACAATTATCGTCATCGAGCACGACATGGTCTTCGTTCGCCAACTGGGAAGCAAAGTGACTGTGCTGCATCAAGGCCATGTTCTTTGCGACGGCACGCTCGATGAAGTGCAAAGCGACGAGCGAGTAATCGAGGTCTATCTCGGCCGGAAAAAGAAACACTAACGAGCTTTGTTAACTTTGACGCGCAGTAAACCAAACAAGAAGTCCTTGACGCCGTGCAGCTCTGGCCGCGGGCTCGTCAGGACCGCGCATTGCGGCGAGGATCGGGGAGAACCGTCTTATGCTCGCGATTGAAAATCTCTGCGTCTCAATCGGTGGCTCGCGCATCCTGCGCGACGTAACGCTCGACCTTCCCGACAACAAGGTTTTCTGCCTGATGGGCCGTAACGGGGTCGGCAAAACCACGACGCTTAAGACAGTAATGGGACTCCATAAACCAACCAGCGGCGCCATCCGCTTCGAAGGAAAGGACATCTCTCGCATGCCGGCTGAAGAGCGCGCCCGGTCTGGAATTGGCTACGTGCCCCAGGGACGCGGCATATTTCCTCACCTTACGGTTGAGGAGAATTTGTTCGTTGGCGCCGTTTCCCAGGGAAAGAAACCAAAGCGCACTCTGGACCGCGTTTTCGCGCTCTTCCCAATTCTTAAGGAGTTCCTTCCCCGCAAAGGCGGCATGCTTTCCGGCGGACAGCAGCAGCAGCTTGCCATCGGACGCGCTCTTCTCACGGAGCCAAAGGTCTTGATCCTGGATGAGCCAACAGAAGGCATCCAACCGAACATCATCGACCAGATCGGCGAGGCTATTAAGTTGCTTCGGCGAGGCGGGCATCACAATGAGGCGATGCTCTTGGCGGAAGCCGCGCAGTCGCTCAAAAGGCTCAGGGAGGAGGGAAAACATCCCAAGCCCGAGTTGCTCGATGCGTTTGCTGAACAGATCAACGCTCTCCGACGCGAGGGCGCCCACCCCGACTCCTCCGCGTTCCGGCAAATAAACGATTCATTTGCCACGCTCCGCAAAGAAGGGCCTCATGAAGGCACTCTGCTAAAGGATGAAATTGAGACGGCGCTGAACCTGCTCAGCGGCGAAAACGCCATGACCATTCTTTTGGTTGAGCAATACCTCGACTTCTGCAAGGAGCTCGCGGACAATTTCGCCATTCTCGATCGTGGCAGCGTCGTGGCGCGCGGTTCGGTCGCCGAATTGACCGACGAGGTCGTCAAAGAGCACCTTACCGTCTAACTCCTTAGCATGCACCTTAGCCCCCGCGAGCAGGAAAAACTTTTGGTCGTGGTCGCCGCGGATCTCGCGCGCCGTCGGCAGCAACGCGGCTTGAAACTCAACTACCCCGAGAGCATCGCCATTCTTTCATTTGAAATTCTTGAAGGCGCTCGCGACGGACGCAGCGTGGCTGATCTCATGAGCCACGGCACCACGATCTTGAAAAGAGGCGACGTGATGGAGGGCGTGCCCGAAATGGTGCAGGAAGTGCAAGTCGAAGCGACGTTTCCCGACGGAACGAAGCTCGTCACCGTCCACAATCCGATTCGATGATCCCCGGAGAAGTCATCCCGGCATCTCATGGGGAACCCCACGAAGCCAATGCCGGTCTCGAGGTGAGGAAGATCGTGGTCTCCAACCGGGGTGATCGACCAATCCAGGTCGGAAGCCATTTTCACTTTTTCGAATCCAACAGCGCCCTTGAATTTGAGCGCGAAGTGGCGCGCGGATTTCGTTTGCGCATACCCTCCGGAACCGCTGTGCGCTTCGAGCCTGGTGACACCCGGGAGGTCGAACTCGTTGCCCTTGCAGGGGCCCGAGAGGTATACGGCCTCAACGGATTGGTGAACGGAAAGCTTTGATCAAACCATGAAACTGCCGCGCGCCCTTTATGCGGAAATGTTCGGTCCGACGGTCGGCGATCAGGTTCGCCTGGCGGATACAGAATTGTTCATCGAAGTCGAACGCGACTTGATTGCGGAAAACGGCGGATACGGCGGCGAAGTCAAATTTGGAGGCGGCAAAGTCATTCGCGACGGCATGGGTCAATCGCCGCTCGCCACCGACGCGGAGTCCCTCGATTTGGTGATTACCAACGCGCTGATCCTTGACGCCGTTCAAGGTGTCATCAAGACCGACCTCGGAATCAAGCAGGGTCGCATCGTGGGGATCGGGCACGCCGGAAATCCCCTTATTCAAGATGGAATAACAATGGTGATCGGTGCGGCGACCGAGGTCATAGCCGGCGAGGGCTGCATCGTTACCGCCGGGGGACTGGACACCCATATTCATTTCATCTGCCCTCAACAAATCGAGCACGCGATCGCCAGCGGGATCACCACGATGATCGGCGGAGGAACCGGCCCGGCTACCGGCACTTACGCCACGACGTGCACGCCCGGACATTGGAACATCCATCGGATGCTCGAGGCCGCCGAGGAGTATCCGATGAATCTCGGCTTTCTGGGGAAGGGCAATTGCTCTTCTCCCGAGCCCTTGCGGGAACAAGTCCGTGCCGGGGCAATCGGTTTGAAGCTGCATGAGGATTGGGGAACGACTCCCTCGGCCATCGATACCTGCCTTGGCGTTGCCGATGAGCTCGATGTCCAGGTCGCCATTCATACGGACACGTTGAATGAGGCCGGTTTTGTCGAAGACACTCTTCGCGCGTTCAAGGGACGCACGATTCATACGTATCATTCGGAGGGAGCGGGAGGCGGCCACGCCCCGGACATCATTCGCGTGTGCGGCGAAGCGAACGTGCTGCCATCCTCAACCAATCCGACCCGACCCTACACGGTAAACACGATCGATGAGCATCTCGATATGCTCATGGTCTGCCACCATCTCGATTCCAACATTCCCGAGGATGTGGCGTTCGCCGAATCCCGGATTCGCGGGGAAACCATCGCCGCTGAGGACTTGCTGCATGATCTGGGGGCGTTCTCGATGATGTCGAGCGACAGCCAGGCCATGGGCCGGGTGGGCGAAGTTATAACCCGCACCTGGCAAACCGCCCACAAAATGAAGTCGCAGTTCGGCAGCCTTGCGCCAGACGGCGCTCGCAACGCCTCGAATCACTCCGCAGCCGACAACTTTCGAGCATTGCGCTATATCGCAAAATATACGATCAACCCCGCGATCACTCACGGGGTTTCGCAGGAAGTCGGCTCCATCGAAGTTGGAAAACTGGCGGACCTGGTAATCTGGAAGCCCGCATTTTTCGGAGTGAAACCCGAGCTCGTTATCAAGGGCGGGTTGATCGCCTATGCGAACATGGGCGACCCGAATGCCTCCATTCCAACTCCGCAGCCCACCTTTTACCGGCCGCAGTTTGGTGCTCATGGCGCAGCGCGCGGCTCGACGTGCGTAACCTTCGTCAGCCAGGTCGCTCTCGAACACGGTTTCCTCGACCACCTGTCGCTTCGCAAGCGCCTGGTGCCGGTTCGAAACACACGCGCCATCTCGAAACGAGACCTTCTCTGGAACGATTCGCTCCCCAAAATCGAGGTCGATCCCGAAACCTACACCGTTAGGGCCGATGGACGCGAACTTCGGTGTGAACCAGCCTCTGAGTTGCCCATGGCGCAGCGGTATTTCCTGTTTTGAATTCCGCGTCATTGGACATCGTTTGCTCCGCTGAAGTAAACGGAGCGGCCGCCGGGGACGAAATCATCTTTCTATCGCCGGATCGTGCCACGCTTGCAAAACGGCGCTGGCGAGGCGTGGCGCAGGACGGTCGGGAGTTCGGCTTCGATCTCGATCACGCTCTCTCCGATGGGAGCGTTTTTTTTCGAGAGCCCGGAAAGTCTTATGTGATCTCACAATCCCCGGAGCCGGTCCTGGAAATTGAGCTCGACCAGGATCCCAAGCCGGCCGCCGCTCTGGCTTGGCAGATCGGCAATCTGCATTTTCCCATCGAGGTTACCGATTCTGTGATTCGCTGTTCAGATGATCCCGCCATCCGGGAGCTGCTCAGGAGGGAAAAGATCACCTCGCGCGCGAGCATGGCAGTTTTTCGGCCGATCGCATCCGCCGGGCATGCGCACCATAACTGATTCCTTTATTGACTGGCTGCCGGCTCTTCTCCAGATCTCGGATGCGGCGTTCCCCACCGGTTCCTATGCGCATTCCTATGGATTAGAAGAAATAGTCCGCCAAGGCGCAGTCTCCGATGAGGAGGGTTTGCATCGGTTTTTTCAAGAACACGTCTTGCCCGCCCTCACGCACGTCGATCTCCCGCTCGCCCGGGAGGCCCGTTCGGCGGCCATTTCGGGTAATCGGCACGACCTCGCGGCAGTTGACCATCTTGCCGGCGCACTGAGAATTCCCCGCGAGCTTCGCGAGGCTAGTCTGCAAACCGGGCGGCGTCGCCTCGCGATTCTGATCCGGTTGCGCCCGACGCCAGAACTGGAGACCCTCGGCCAGATTATCCTTGGGGATCCGAGGGCCGGTCATCATACCGTTGTTTGGGGCGTCTCATGCGCTGCGTCTCCGGTCAACGCGTCCCTCACGGCTTACTACTACCATTCCGTCTCGTGCCTCTGCACGGCGGCTCCGAAGCTCATCCGCATTGGTCAGGAGGGAACCCAGCGCGTGCTGACCTCCTGTCTGAGCCACGCGGAGCGCTGCGTGGCCAACGCTCTCGAAATTCCTCGCGGAGAAATTGGCTGGTTCGATCCTTTCCTCGATATTGCCTCGATGCGTCACGAGATCGCCGGCGAAAGACTCTTCATCTCCTGACTTTGAACTCCGGAAATTTCCGCCTTGGTGGCCACCTCTCTCGATGGTCTCCTATTGAGCAGTGAGGCTTGTGCGCATTGGTGTTGGGGGACCTGTCGGTTCCGGAAAGACGATGCTCGTGCTGCGGCTCTGCGAATGGCTGCGCGACGAGCTGAATCTCGCGGTGGTGACCAACGATATCTACACCCGCGAAGACGCGGAGTTCCTCATTAGAAACCAGGCTCTTCCCGCTGATCGCGTCCTTGGTGTTGAGACGGGGGGATGCCCGCACACCGCGATTCGCGACGACACCAGCATGAACGACGCCGCGGTGGCCGAACTGCTCCGGCGATTTCCCGAGCTTGATCTCATCCTCATTGAGAGCGGAGGCGATAACCTCTCGGCCACTTTCTCTCCGGAGTTGGTCGATGCATTCATCTATGTAATCGACGTCGCCGAAGGCGACAAAATCCCGAGAAAGGGCGGTCCCGCGATCAAGAACAGCGATCTCCTGCTCATTAACAAGATCTCCCTTGCTCCGCACGTGGGAGCCGACCTCGCCGTCATGGACCGCGATGCCAAAACGATGCGTGGAAACAAGCCCGTGCTGTTCGCGGACCTCAAGTCCGGACAGGGGAAGGACGCCCTGCTCGACTGGCTTCGGAGAGAGTATCTCTTCGTTTAATTCAGGGAGGCCGACCTTGTGCCATCTGCGGGCAATCCCAACTGCGGAGAGCAGGGCCACTTGTCCATCGAATGCCGGGCTGACGCCCGGGGAAGAACGTTTCTTGCCAAGCAATCATTCCGAACGCCGATCCATTTGAGCAAGCCGTACTGGGATGGAAATCATTTGATTATCAATGTTGTCAACCCCACGGCGGGTCTCTTTTCGGGAGACCAGGTTGAGGTCAGTGTTCGTGTCCGTTCGGGCGCGAGCGCGGTGCTGACGAGCCCAAGCGCCGCGCGCGTTTTCCGCGCTCGCGGTTCCAGCGGAGAGGCGCATCTCGCACAATCTTTCGTTGTTGAAACCGGCGGCCGGCTGGAGGTTTTTCCTGAGATTCTTATCGCTCATGCCGGTGCCCGCTACCGGCAGACCACGCGAATAGATGTTCGCAGCGGCGGGGAACTCTTTTTCACGGAGATGATCGCTCCGGGGCGAACGGCGTCCGGCGAATCATTCCTCTACGATCAGCTCGAGTTCAGTCTTGACCTCTTCGCGGAAAATCAACTTGTGGCCCGCGAACGGTATCGTCTGACGCCCGAGAGCCAAAGCATTCAGGCCATAACAAGGCACTTCCCGAACGCCTACTACGCCTCCGCGTTCCTGGTTTCGCCTTGCCCAGCCGATGACACTCTTCAACGCGCGATAAGCACCCTGAATACGCCGTATACTCTTGCCGGCGCCAGTCGCCCCGCAGAATCTGTCTATGCAATCAAGCTGATCGCCGCCGACAGCGTGGCGCTCCGCCACGCAGTCGCAAATGTTCGCGCGATCGGCTATGCGCACCTCGGATGGCCGCAACCCCTCCTGCGCAAATTGTAAGCCTCAAGCGCGCCTTGCAGTTCGGGCCCTTAGTCATGAAACGACACGATTTGCAAAGTGCCGAAATAAACTCGCTCCTGCGGGACTACGTTGCCGCCGCAATCGCGCATGGCGAAGCTTCGTCCAAAGGTGACTATCGAAAGGCAAATCCTCAGCAT
>DASTFP010000146.1:0-4206 GCA_035719865.1 Terrimicrobiaceae bacterium
GTCGTCCTGAACAGTCTACGATTGCTTTTGGTCAGGGCGGCTTGAACTCAGGAGTTCGCGGACCAATCCGCGCCACTCTTCTTCGAGAGTGCCGGGGTGCGCGGGCTTTTTGGCGCGCGCGTACCAGTAGCGCGCGTTGGAGGTGTCGCCCTCCTTGCGATGCAGATACGCGTGAACCCAAGCTGAATCAGGCGAATCGTCCTCCTGAGCGATGCGATGCGCCGTGTCCCAATCGTCCCGGCCATCATGCCACAACGCGCGCAAGGGTGGCGTCAAACCGGCAGGCTCGCTGCCGCTCGTCTGGAACTCCTCGAAGGTCATGGCCCTAGCGTGGCATTTCCTTGGAGAACTTAGGAGGTCTTTTTTCCGAAGACATCGCGGATGACATCCTCGATGGGCAACTCGGCCACCGTCAGGTCGGCCACAGGAGCGCGGTCGAGCAGGATTCGACAGACCTCGGCAACTCTGGCTCGAGGAACCCCGATCCGGACGCAATCCGGAGTTTTTTCCAGAACCGCGCCCAATGAGTCAAAGTCCGCGAAGGTCGGGGCGGAAAATTTTGCCTCCACGATCTTGTTCCCGGAGAACTGCTCAACAATCCGGGCAAGGGGGCCGTCGAACATTACCCTGCCCCGGTCGATAAGAATCACGTGCTCGCAAAGCTCTTCGATATCCTGCATGTAGTGGCTCGTTAGCAGGATGGTGGTGCGACTTTGCTCATTATGGCTCTTGAGAAATTCTCGCACCGTCTTTTGGCTGACGACATCCAGCCCGATGGTCGGCTCGTCGAGAAAAAGCACTTTGGGCCGATGCAGCAGGGCCGCGATGAGCTCCATTTTCATGCGCTGGCCGAGGCTGAGCTCGCGCACCATCACGTCGAGCTGCTCGCGCACGTCGAGCATTTCGGTGAGCTGCTCCACGATCTCCTCAAAATCCCGCCTCGGGATTTCGTAGATAACCCGGTTGAGCTCCAGGGACTCCCGGGCGGGAAGGTCCCACCAAAGGGCGTTCTTTTGGCCCATTAGAAGACTGATCTGCCGCTTCATGGCGTCTTTCCTCTCCCAGGGCACGAACCCAAGGACACTCGCCCTTCCTGCGGTCGGGTGCAGCAGACCGGAGAGCATCTTTAGCGTGGTGGTTTTCCCGGCCCCGTTCGGTCCCAGGAACCCTACGAAATCGCCTTCTTCAATTTGAAAGGAGACATTATCCACGGCGCGCGTCTCCATGTATTCGCGGTGAAAAAGGCCCTTCAGCGCCCCGCGAATTCCCCGTTCCTTCCGGTAGGTGCGAAAGGACTTGGTCAGCCCCTGAAGTTCGATGGCGATCATGGCAGGCTCCCGGAATTGGAAGTCGGAGTGGAATTGCTGATCGAGAACCCAGCGCGTACGGAAAGCCAATCGCCCGACATCCTGCGAAGATCGGCACTTTGTGCCGGAAGCGACCAAAAGCTCGGGCTCTCTCTCCGCGACGCGGAGTTCAGCGGCGCGGCCGAAAGGAGCTGGTTCATTTTTGGGGATCTTTCATGCTTCAAATTCCGGCTTCATTCGCAGCAGTCCGCTAGAGTGGGCGAAGTTGCCGGATCGCTTCATAAAGCACGATACCTGCTGCTGTCGCAAGATTCAGGCTTCGGGCCTCCTGCCGCATGGGAATTGTCAGGCAATGCTCCGCGTTCGCGGCGAGGAGACTCTCTGGCAGGCCCTTGGTTTCGCGACCAAAAACGAGATGATCACCATGCTCGAACTCTTCCATCCAATAGGGCCGCTTTGCTTTCTTCGTCAAAAACAGGAATCGAGCTCCGCTCGATTGCTGGCGCAAGACCTCAAACGATCGCCATATGCGCACGTCACATCTCTCCCAGTAATCCATGCCGGCACGGCGCAAGGCCCTTTCCTCAAGCGAAAATCCCAGGGGTTCGACAAGATGAAGTCGCGCGCCAGCAGCCAGGCATAGCCGGGCGATGTTGCCGGTGTTCGGCGGAATTTCGGGTTCAACGAGGACGACATGGAGCATTGCAGCAGAATACTCCGAGAGCATGCCATGGGAACGATGGATCAGGGATCGGTCGCAGAGGCCGACTTTTTCCGTGTCTCCGGCGCGACAGCCCGAGAGAACTGTAGAATCTTCTCGTTTTTCGGGCGGCGAGGTGATAAGAGAGATTGGTGCTTTAAGGGAAAGCGGGGAAGCGAACCTCCAGCGAAACTTATTTCATCTTATGGGTCTGACCGATCTCTTCCGCGGCGAACTGCTCGAAATCATTGAGTGGCTCGACGATTCCCGTGACACTCTGGCATGGCGGTTCCCCGATGAGGACAAGGCCATCAAAAACGGCGCACAGTTGATCGTGCGCGAGTCGCAGGTCGCACAGTTGGTCATGACGGGGCAGTTTGCCGACACTTTCTGGCAAGGCAAACACACCCTCAGCACGCCCAATGTTCCTGTGTTGGCGCGTCTTCAAGGTTGGAAATACGGCTTCGTTTCGCCCTTTAAAGTGGACATCTATTATGTCTCGACCCGGCTATTCACGGGAAACAAGTGGGGCACGTCGAACCCCGTGATGATGCGCGACCAGGACTTTGGCGTCGTGCGATTGCGGGCCTTCGGCACCTTCGATTTCAAGGTGGTGAACCCCCAGCTTTTCCTCAAGGAAGTCGTCGGGACGGATCAGAATTTCCGTATCGACGAGTTTGCAGATACGATGCGCTCGCGCATAGTCAGCGTTTTCAGCGATGCGCTGGCCACTTCAAGAATTCCGGCTCTCGATGTAGCCAGCCGCTACGGCGAGATGGGCGAGGCGTTGCTGCCAGCCATAAATCCACAGATGAGTGGAAAATACGGCATCGAGGTGACCAGTTTCCTCCTTGAAAACGTGTCTGTGCCGCCGGAAGTCGAGCAGGCAATCGACAAGCGGTCGGGAATGGGCGTGATCGGCAATCTCAACGACTACGTGAAGTATCAGATGGGGCAAGGCATCGCGCAAGGCGGTGGCTCAGCCGGCGCACCGGCTGAGATGGCGGTAGGATTCGCCATGGCGCAGCAGATGATGCGGGACATGGGCGCGCAGCAACCCGCGCCCACGGGCCTCGTGCCGCCGCCGCTTCCCGGCGCGGCTCCGCCGGTCGCCAGTGCGCCTGAGGTGCTTTCGCCCGAGCAGGCGGCGGAGCGCCTGGGGGTGGAGGTTTCCGACGTTCTATCCGCGATTGAAAGCGGAGAGCTAAAGGGCCGCAAGATCGGCAGCCAGGTGCGGATCACGAAAGCGGCACTCGACGATTTTCTCGCCCACTGACCGCGGTCGAATTCCCGCTGCCCGCCGCCAATGGCCGAGATCACCGCGCAGCGCAAGCATCCCTGCCCCGAGTGCGGTGGCGATGCCGAGTGGAGCGCTGCCAAGCAAGCTCTCGTCTGCCCATATTGCGGCACGATCATGCCATGGACCCCGGGAAAAGACACGCCGGGAGAAGCGATCCGCGAGCAAGAACTCGCCGAAGCTCTGCGTTCGGCCGGACCGGAGACACGCGATTGGCACTTCGAGAAACGGGAGGTCAAATGCCAGAGTTGCCAGGCCATCACCGTCTTTGAGGCGTCGCGCGCCGCACAACGCTGCGAATTCTGCGGTTCCCCCTCGATTGTTCCCGTCGAGACAGGCCGTGATGCGATCACACCGACAGCGGTGCTCCCGGCCAAGCTCTCCGAGCCGCAGGTGCGCGACCGGCTTCGCCAGTGGTATGCCTCCCGGATGTTTGCCCCGGGTCGGTTCAAAAAAGCCGCGCTGACCGACACGTTGCACGGACTCTATCTGCCCTATTGGACGTTTGACGCCCATGTGCACGCGACATGGACGGCAATGGCCGGCTATATCTACTTCCAGAACGTGCAGCGCCGCGGGGCGGATGGACGTGTCGTCACCGTTTCCGAGCAGCGCATCCGCTGGGAACCTGCCGCCGGGGAATTGGAATACTTCTTTGACGACGACCCCGTTCCCGGGACGGTGGGAGTCGAGTTGGCGCATTTGCGTAAGGTGGAACCGTTCCCTACCCGCGGCGACGAGCTGAAACCCTATGAAGCCGCCTACGTCCGGGGATGGGTCGTCGAACGTTACCAGGTCGATCTACGGAGGGCCTCTGAACTAAACCTTCAGCAAATGGAGGCGGCTGTGAGGCAGCTCTGCGCCGGCAAGGTGCCGGGCGATACGCAACGTGACCTGCAAGT
>DASTFP010000147.1:0-4576 GCA_035719865.1 Terrimicrobiaceae bacterium
TTTCTCAATGCGGCATCCAGAGCATGCACCGGCCCGTCGCCTTCGGCGACAGTGTATTCGGGAACGCCGCCGACCAGCAGCTTCACGGTCGCTTCGCACGGATCGGAGCCGTCGCGCCCCGTGTAGCGGTAGTGGCAATGATACTCCTTCAGGTCGAAAAGCGGCTGATACTTGCCGAGAGCCCTGCGAACCAGCAACTCGAAGGAACCCTCCGCCGCCTCGTACTCGTAGCCTTGGGCCTCAGACTCTTTGATCTGACGCAAGATGCGGGCGACCTCCGGCGAACCCTTGCCCAGGTCGAAACCCAGATCGCGAGCCTTGATCAGAATATTTGTCTGACCGGACATGTCGGAAACGACGATGGTCTGGCGATTGCCGACCAGCGTGGGATCCACATGCTCGTAGGTACGTGCCAGCTTTTGCACGGCGTGGACGTGCAGGCCCCCTTTATGCGTAAATGCCGCGAGACCGACATAGGGCGCGCGAATGTCGTGCGGAACATTCGCCAGTTCATCCACAAAGACGGAAAGCTCACGCAGAAGACCAAGGTTCGGGACCAAGTCCATTCCGAACTTCAACTGCAACGTGGGGATCAGGGTCGTCAGATTGCAGTTACCCACGCGTTCGCCATAACCGTTTATCGTTCCCTGAGCCTGCACGGCGCCGGCCTTGATCGCTGTAAGAGCGTTCGCGACACCGAATCCGCCGTCATTGTGGGTATGAATCCCGACGGCGACCCCAATATGAGTGACTGCTCGTTCGGTCACCTCCCCAACAAACTCCGGGAGCGAGCCGCCATTGGTATCGCAAAGCACAACAAGATCGGCGCCCGCCTCATGCGCCGCTTTGATCGTCGCCAGCGAGTAGTTCGGATTCTCCCGGAAGCTGTCGAAAAAATGCTCTGCATCGTAGAGCACCTCCCGCCCGCGTTCCTTGAGAAAGCGGATGGTATCGGCGATCATGCAAAGATTCTCTTCCAGGCTTACGCCGAAGACCTCCGTGACATGCAACGGCCAGGTCTTACCCACGATGGTGACGACGGGCGTTTTGGCATCGAGAAGCATTTGCACCTGCGAATCTTCGTCGACCCGCATCCGACCACGGCGCGTCATTCCAAAGGCGGCAATTTTTGCATGTTTCCATTCGCGCTGCGCCGCTTCCTCGAAGAATGCCGCGTCTTTGGGGTTCGAGCCGGGCCAGCCACCCTCAATGTAGTCGATTCCAAAGGCGTCCAATTTCTCGGCAACACGAATCTTGTCGAGCACCGAGAATGAGATTCCGGTGCCCTGCGTGCCGTCACGCAGAGTCGTGTCGTAGAGAGATACAGGCCTCGTGGTCATGGGAAAAGACGACAAAAATAGCCCCGGCTAGCAACTCAATCAAGACCAGGAAGCGCGTGGCCGACGCTCAGAGGCCCTCAAAAGATGAATTTTGCGTTCCCTGGCGTAGTCTTCTCGGCATAGCGTGAGCTCAATGGAGTTTTGGAATCTGACGAGGGATGTGGAAATCGGGGCCAATTCTTATCTTCTCCGGACCAGGGAGAGATCGATCATTCTCGATAGCGGTCTGCATCCGAAGAGGGAGGGTCTGTCCGCGACACCGGATTTCGGACCGACCCCCGACGGGAGCGTTGCCTCCATCATCATCACGCACGCCCACCAAGACCACATCGGCTCACTGCCGTTCCTCACACGGCGAGAGCCACAGGCCCGGGTCTTCATGACGGAGCCGACCGCGCGCATCGCCGACGTGATGCTGCACAACTCGGTCAACGTCATGCTGCGGCAAAAGGAGGACCACGGGATTGCCGAATACCCGCTGTTCACACACCGTGGTGTGGAGATTTCCCGGCAGTCCTGGCAACCGTGCGAGGTCAGGCGACGCTACTCTTTGAGCGGCGAGCGCGGCGAAAGCGACGGGTTGACGTTCGAGTTTTTTCATTCAGGCCATATCCTCGGCGCCACGGGCGTGATGATCCGTGCCGAGGGCAGGACCTTCTTCTACACCGGTGATGTCAATTTCGAGAACCAGACTCTCATCCGCGGCGCAAATTTTCCCGAGGATGGTGTGGACGTTCTCGTGATGGAGACAACCCGAGGAGACTCTCCCACCGCGCCCGGCTACACCCGCGCAAAAGAAGAGGAGCGCCTCACCCGGGCGATCCGCGAAGCGTTCGAGCGCGGTGGGAGCGTGACCATCCCGGTCTTCGCGCTCGGGAAAACACAGGAACTTCTTGCGATGCTTTGGCGGATGCGACTGCGTGGCCTGCTGGCCCCGGTGCCCATTTACATCGGTGGACTCAGCACCAAGCTCAGCGGCCTGTATGACTCGATGTCCCGGGATCCGCAGCGCGCGCATCCCGAACTGCATCTCCTCCACGAACTCGCCCCCTACGTTCTTTCCGGCAACGAAATCTACACTATCACACCGCGACGAAAATGTATCTTCGCGCTTTCCAGCGGCATGATGACCGAGAAGACGCTATCGAATCTCTTTGCGCGGCGCGTGCTCGGCGATGAGAGCCAAAGCCTATTCTTTGTCGGTTACTCCGATCCCGACTCGCCCGCCGGGCGAATCCGGGCCGCGTCTCCGGGCGACGAAGTTGTTCTCGATTCCGAGCAGCCGCCCGTAAAGCTGCGCTGCCGTATCGAGGAGTTTAGCTTTAGCGCGCACGCCAGTCGCGAAAGTCTTCTCAACTACGCAATTGCGTTGCATCCGAAGAAGATCATTCTCGTTCACGGCGATCGACCGGCGATCGACTGGTTCCAGCTCAAACTCTACCGTGAACTGGGCGAGACCGAAGTCATCATCCCGGAGCCGGGAAAGCGCATCGTGGTTTAGCGCCGCGCGTGCCGTGGGCCGAGGGTTCATCCGCGGCGCGTAGCGGGAGGCCGCCCGGGCTTTCGCATGAGCCAATAGATTTCGCCTGGCCAGCCGGGGAAGAGGGCTCCCCAGAGCAGGTTGAGGCGCGCCCAGATCGCCGAGTTTTCCAAGGGGCTGCCTTTGCTGCGCAGCAAGAAGGCCCCGCTCAAGAACTCCAGCCTCAGGCCGCAGTTCGCGGCCATTCGACGCACACGCGAGGGCGAAAAAACGCTCACGTGCCCCATGGGCGCCGCCGTTCTCCTCACTCTCTTCTCGCGCAGTCTCACCAAGGCTCCTGGCACCACCGGAAAGCCTCCGATCAGCACGCCTCCGGGATGAATTCTTCGAGCCACCTTTTGGAGAGCGACCTCGGGTTCGAACAGGTGCTCGAGAATGTGCAACAGCACCGCCGCGTCATAGTCGGCCGGCAGATCGAAATCGGGATCCTCCAGATTCGCCTCGAAGAAGTCGTCGTAACCCGCCTTGCGCAGCTTGTCGGTCAACATCACGGCATCCACAGCCGTCCATTTCGCAAGATCCACACAATCCGGGGCGGATCGAAGGAACTCAAGCATCTGGCCGGTATGTACTCCGATCTCCGCAACTTCGAGCGGGCGGCTCGTGCGCTCAAATTCCTCGCGCAGCAAATGGTAGCCGAACCAGTAGCGAAGCAACCGGATAGGATAGCGGACGGATTTTGCTTCCGGCGGAATTCCAAAGCGTTTGGAACGGACCGTTTTGTTGTTCGCAAGGAAGGCAAGATCCCAACGAAGTTGTGGGAGAAACGTTTGGCTCACGCTTTCGGATGATTGCGAACTCGGCGCATCTTCAGGTCTTGTCCCGCATGAGCAGCGAGGCCGCCACGGAAACGACAAGCAGGGAAAGCACGACGACCAGCGATTGAACTGTTTCGATCGCGTAAGGGGTTTGCGAAAGGAGCATTTTCACCCCGATGAAAACCAAGATCGCCGACAAGCCGTAGTGCAGAAATCGAAACAGTTTGAGAATGCCCGCGAGGGCGAAATACATGGCTCTCAGGCCGAGTATCGCGAAGACGTTCGATGTGAAGACGACGAAGGGATCGCGGGTGACCGCCAGTACCGCAGGAATCGAGTCCACAGCAAAAATCAGATCCGTCGTCTCGATCGCAACGAGAACAACGCACAGCGGCGTCGCCACCAGACGTCCGTGCTCTCTGGCAAAAAATCTCTGCCCGTGAAGCTTTGAACTCACGGGCACCAGTCTGCGAAAAAGCCTGAGGATGGGATTCTTCATCGGGTCCGTATCTTCGATGTCATTGCGGATCATCTTGAATCCTCCATAAATCAAAATGATGCCGAAAACATAAATGACCCAGTGGAAGGCTTCCATCAGCGCGATTCCGGCGAAAATCAGTATGCCGCGCATGATGAGTGCCCCCAGGATGCCCCAGAAAAGGATCCTGTGCTGGTAAGCGGGAGGGACGCTGAAATAGCGAAAGACCAGGGCGAAAACGAAGACATTATCTATACTCAGCGCGATCTCGACCAGGTAGCCCGTCAGAAATTCGAGACCCGCTCTCGTCCGCGACGCCGGTGTATCGTAGCCGCCAATCCACCCCCAATATATCCCCGCGCAGAAAAGCAGCGCGAGAACCACGCGCAGCGCGGTGGATTGAATCGCCTCCGGCAATTGAACCTCATGAGCCTTGCGCTGAAAGAGCCCGAGATCCATC
>DASTFP010000148.1:0-10084 GCA_035719865.1 Terrimicrobiaceae bacterium
TCTATGAGCGCACATCCCCTCGCAGGTAAGCCCGCACCGAAAGAACTTCTAATCGACGTCAATCAGCTCGAAGACGCGTTCTACACCTCAAAGCCCGATACAGACGACCCCAATCAGCTTGTCAGTTTCGGCACCAGCGGACACCGCGGTACAAGCTCAAATGCGACCTTCACCGAAGCGCATATCCTCGCCATCACGCAGGCAATCTGCGAATTTCGCAAGAGCCAGGGAACGACAGGGCCGCTATTCATGGGCAAGGACACCCACGCCCTGTCCCGTCCCGCCGAACGCATCGCCCTCGAAGTGCTCGCGGCAAACGGAGTGGAAACCTTCATCCAGAGCGATGACGGCTTTGCCCCAACCCCCGTGATTTCCCGCGCCATCCTTGAGCACAATCAGAATCGCTCACAGGGCATCGCCGACGGCATCGTGATCACTCCGTCGCACAATCCGCCGACCGACGGCGGCTTCAAATACAACCTGCCAAACGGCGGACCCGCGGACACGGACGTCACGGACGCGATTCAAAACCGCGCCAACGAACTGCTCCGCGCTGGGAATAAAGACGTCCGCCGTATCGATTTCGATGCCGCCCTAAAATCCGCAACAACCCATGCGGAAGATTTTGTCATGCCTTACGTGCAGGACCTTGCGAACGTCATCGATCTCGAGGCCATCCGATCCGCGGGAGTAAAAATCGGCGTCGATCCGCTGGGCGGCGCTTCGTTGGGGTACTGGAGGCCTCTTGCCGAGCGCTACGGTCTCGATATCACGGTCGTGAATCCGGATCTCGATGCAACATTTGCGTTCATGACGGTGGACCATGACGGCAAGATCCGGATGGATTGCTCGAGTCCCTTTGCCATGGCGAGCCTGGTAAAGCTCAAGGACCGTTTCGACGTCGCTTTCGGCACCGACCCCGACGCGGACCGGCATGGCATCGTTACCCCCTCCGTTGGACTTTTGAACCCGAACCATTACCTCGCCGTCGCGATCCGTTATCTGCTGGGACACCGGCCGAAGTGGTCGACGGGCGCGGTCGTTGGCAAGACTCTCGTCAGCAGTCGGCTCATCGATCGCGTCGTCGGCAGCCTCGATCGCAAGCTTTGGGAGGTGCCCGTGGGTTTCAAATGGTTTACCCCGGGGCTATTCGACGGAACCTGCTGCTTCGGCGGCGAGGAGAGTGCCGGCGCCAGTTTCCTGCGGCTAGACGGCACGGTCTGGAGCACAGACAAGGATGGTCTCATCCTCAGCCTGCTCGCCGCGGAAATCACTGCGCGCACCGGAAAAGACCCGGGGGTGCATTACCAGGAGCTAACCGCCGAATTCGGCACTCCCTACTACACTCGCATCGACGCCGCCGCCACGCCCGAGCAGAAGAACCAGCTGAAGAAACTCTCGCCCGAAGCTGTCACCGCTACCGAACTCGCCGGCGAACCAATCACGGGCAAACTCACCCGCGCTCCCGGAAATGACGCTCCAATCGGCGGTTTGAAAGTGCTCTCGGCCAGCGGCTGGTTTGCCGCGCGTCCTTCGGGCACCGAAAACATCTACAAGCTTTATGCCGAGAGCCTGAAGAGCCCTGAACATCTCGGCGCAATTGTTGAACAGGCGCAGGAGATCGTCAGTCGTTCCCTCGGCGGAAAGTAAAACAGTTGAAGCCCACTCCGCGCGCACCGCTGAGGCTGGTGCGCCAGCCAATCGATATACGGAACAGATCCGGCTGCGCGGACCGCGCCGTCAGACGACAAAACTATTTGGCGTCGGGTCTATCCGCGACCTGATTCAGGCCGGCGCCAGAGGCGCTCCACGTTTTCATTCGCCCGTTTCCGATCGGAACTCCTTGCGCAGAACAAGGCTTGGCTTTCCGGCCATTGATCGTTACCCGCCGGATTTCTGCGGGAGCGGTGAAGGTAAGCCTCGGCGGGCCAGCCGAATCCCGAAGAACTCTCGACGCGATCGCGAGCCCATCCTTTGTCCGCACGGCCGTAATCTCCAGTTCAGTGCAGGCGCCTTTCTGGAACTCAAAAGTCGTTCCGTCGTCGAACTCATACTTCGTGGAGGCTTCTCCGTCTGCGGAGATGAAGACATGGAAATCCATGTGCCCGCCTTGAAACGCATTGCTTGTGGGCTCGAGCCGCGCCAGCGGAAGGATCGAACCGTCGCGAATGTAAATTGGCGTGTCTGAATAGCGGGCTCTCACGCGGATTGTGCTCTCACCCTCACGCCACACTCCATCCGTCAAATCATACCACCGGTTCGTACCCGGCAGTATTACCGCGCGGCTCTTTTGGCGCTCTTCCAAAAAGGGGGCTTGAAGAACTCTCGGGCCTACCATGAACTGGTCGTCCACCAGCCCGAGTGGGAGATCCGCGGTATCTGGAAAATCGTAGAATAGCGGACGCAAGATTGCCTCCCCTGTTCGCTCGTGCTCCAGGAAAAGCTGATAAAGATACGGCCGAAAGCGGTAGCGGAGCTGGATGTAACGTCGGAGAACCTTGAGCACTTTAGCGCCAAAAGCCCAGGGCTCCTGCCGCCTGGTATCTTTAAAGGAATGGTTGCGCAAAAACGGGAACAGAAACCCCGCCTTGAACCAATCCATCATGAGCTCCGGAGTCGTGTCCCCTCCGAAACCTCCGACATCAGGTCCATTGAATGGAATTCCGGAGAGGGCAAGATTCAAGGTCGTGGGAATGCTGTTTCTGAAGTGAAGGTAGTTGCTGTAATTGTCGCCGGTCCAAATCGCCGTATAGCGATTTGAGCCAGTGAAACCCGACCGGCTCAACAGGAAGGGCCGCAGGCCTGGATGGGCTCTGAGAAACCCGTCGCGCGTGGCCATCGCCATTCCAAGCGCATACTGATTGTGATAGCTGCCGTGATCCTTCTTCCCCCGATCAAAGAGCATGTCTTTGTAGTCGGCGGGACCCGTCGCCGGATCGTTCATGTCGATCCATGCTCCCTGGATACCGCAGTGAACGAATTGCGCCACTTCCCGGGCCCACCATTGGCGTGCAGTCGCCATTGAGAAGTCGGGAAAAACCGTTTCTCCGGGCCAAACCAGTCCGACGAATTCCTTCTTTTGCGGATTCAGGCAGAAAGCCCTCTCCTTCCGTCCGCGCTGGTAAACAAGGAAGGACTTGTCGAGTTTTACGCCCGGATCAATGATCGCCACTACTTTGCGCCCGTTTCTTGCCAGCTTGGCCATCGCCTCCCCGGGATTCGGAAAATGCGCGCTTTGGAAGGTGAAAACACGATATCCGCGCATGTAATCGATATCCAGCCACAAACCATCCACTGGAACACCATGTTTGCGAAATTTGCCATCCAACCAGAGCAAATCTCGCTCCGATTCATATCCCCAGCGGCACTGGTGGTAGCCCAAAGCCCAAACGGGGGGCCGCGGCGTGGTTCCTACCAGCTTCTGCATCTTGCAGGTCAATTCCGCGAGAGACGGACCCACGATGATGTAAAGATTGGGCTGCCCTTCTTCGCACCCCAGATGAAGAAAGCCATGCGGGGCGATATGCGTCTGCTCTTGAGCCTTCTCCGCGCCTTCGATGATCGCCTCGGAAAAATCCTCTCCCGCGGGAGTCACATCCATCTGGTCGGCAATCGAAATCCGAAAGCCGGTGGAAATGAATGTGGCCCGAGGATTGTCCAATAGAAATCCAAGATACACGTCTCGACGCCTGAGAATGAGATAGGGAATCGACAGATAGACCGGATCCGGCGCCGGTTTGCCCTGAATGAACGAGTTTTCGTTGAAGTCCGCCCAAACATCCGTGTTCCAGAATTTCGTGGTCTTCCCGGAATGCTCGAGACCGGTCCACTTTTCTCCCATGCCATAGAAGAGGTCGCCCTCTTCCCTGAGGAATTCGAAGATTGAAGCCGGACCACATTGCCCGAAAAACCGGCCAGGCGCGGAAGAAAGGAGGCACTTCCCGCTGTGCTCTTCGAGCTTCATGCCTCCATCGTCTGAAACGATAAGCCTGGTCCTTTCCCCGGCGGATTGCGTGGACGCCTTGGGGAATCGCAAGCCTGCTTCAGACTCGCCGCGCTCCCAGCCTGGGCCCCTGATCTGTATGTGATAGAGGTCAAGTCCCGAAACGTTCACCGCCAATCCGTATCGTCCCAAGCCGGTCTTGAACGATCGGCCACGGACGATCTTCGTAACGAACTCGAAATTCGTGACGTAGGAATACTTATGAAAATGCATGATTGAAAATTCTGAACGTGTGCGTTCCGGTCGTAGGGATTCGCCGAGAAGGAGGAAAATATTCTCCCGGGCGAAGCACACCAGAATTTTTCGAAGGCTTTGCGCCGCTTGCCTCCGCACACCTTCGGGAGGCTTCTTTCGAGTGGTCCGGGACTATTCTCAAACCTCGAGCCACCCAGGCTCTTGATCCTATTTTTTCCCTAAAGAGGTTTTCTGGACTGGTGAGAACGCGATGCAGTTTGGCCCGACCCCTGCAGGAAAAGGCGAACCGGGCACCGGCGTCAACGCGCCACCCTCTCCGATCTGGAAGGCCACCACGTTGTGGCTAAACTTGCTTGAAACGTAGACGAACTGACCGGTCGGGTCAGCTGCCAACCAGACGGACTCGGTGCCAGCTTTGAACGGGGAGCCTGGAATCGGCGTCAGAGCCCCGTCTTTGCCGATGCTGTAGGCGGAGACATCGTGGCTAACTTGGTTCGCCACGTAGGCGAACCTGCCCGTGGGCTCCACTGTCACCTCAACCGGATCGCTTCCCGCTGCAAAGGGCGAACCAGTGATCGGGCTTAGGGAGCCATTCTCGGCGATTCGATAGCCCGAGACGCTCCCCCCGCCTTCGTTCACCACGTACACAAACCTGGCCATGGGGTCCACTGCCACTGAGAATGGGCTGATTCCCGCTGCAAAGGGTGAGCCCTCCAAGGGCTCCAAAGTTCCATCTTTGCCGATGCGATAGGCCGATACGTTGTTCGTGACCTGATTCGCCGCGTAGACAAACCTGCCCATGGGATCTACGACTACCGCGCGGGGAAAGCCTCCCGCCAGAAACGGCGAACCGGGGACGGGTGTCAAGTCCCCGCTCTCACCGATACGGTAGCCTGACAGGCTGTTATCGACTGCGCTTGCGACGTAAACAAACTTGCCAGACGGATCCAGGGCCACCTCATGGGGATCAGTCCCCGTTGGAAATGGCGAACCGGGAATGGGAGTCAGGACCCCGCTCTTGTCGATGGCAAATGCCGAGATGTTGTTCCCGCCCTCGTTTACCACATAAGCAAACCTGCCCGTCGGATCCACTGCCACGCTGGCCGGGAGGTTGCCCGCTGCAAAGGGTGAACCTGAAACCGGCGCGAGGGCGCCGTTTTCGCCGACGCGATAGCCGGAGACATTGTTGCTGCCCCCGCCATTTGACACGTAGACAAACTGGGCTTGCGATGTCTGCGCGAGCAGAAGGCAAGCGACACCGAACGCTGCCGCGGTTCCAAGTGAAGAGATACACGCCGGAATTGCAGTAATTCCGTTCTTCGGGGCGCTATTTTCGCTTTCGCCCTTCACCGCTCGAGTTCCAAAAAGTCTATTCATACGATTCATTCCTTCCCGTCCCGAGGTTATCGGGCTCACATAGTTACAAAGGCATTTCGAACGTCGAGTTTCACGTTTTTGAAATTGATTGGGGTTCAGTCGGTTGGCTTGCCGCCGCGGGACAAGCGTGTGATATTGAAATCTCCTTGCTCGTTTCCGATAGTAAACCAGACTGTAGGAGGGTCAAAATTGAAGTCGGACCGTCAGTCTCCAGAGGATGTCTCCGGGCGATTTCGTACCACTTCGTGGAGTGCGGTGCTTCTCTCGGCTCAAAGCAAGGCACCCGGCGCCACAGATGCGCTTGCCGAGCTTTGCAAGACGTACTGGTACCCGATTTACGCTTTCGTTCGGCGGCGAGGATACAATGCGGATGAAGCGCAGGATCTCACTCAAGGGTTCTTTCTGCATCTGCTCGATCACCAGGCACTCCGACAGGTTAGCCCGGCTAAGGGCAAATTCCGGTCCTTCCTGGCAGCCTCGCTGCAGAACTACCTTTCGGATCAGGCGGACCGCTCACGCCGCCAGAAACGAGGCGGAAGCATCGAGTTCATTCCCTTCGACCCGCAGTTGGCCGAATGTCGCTATCAAGCAGGCGCGGTCGATTTCCTGACTGCGCAGAGGATCTTCGATGCGCGGTGGGCGATGACTTTGCTCGATGAGGCAATGACGCGGCTCGGCAGGCAATACGCCTCCCTTGGAAAGACGGCGATCTTCGACACGCTCAGGCCCTTTCTCGACCCTATAAACAACCAAGCCTCGCTTTCCTACGAGCAGGTTGCGAGGGACCTGCAGGTCAGTATGGGATCGGTCAAAACCCTTATTCATCGGCTGCGCAAACAGTATACTGCTCTTCTGCGCGAGGAGATCGCCCGCACGGTCGGCGACCCGGCCGAGATCGATGAGGAAATCCATGCCCTCTGCGATGCTCTGATTAAAACCGAGGGACTCTTGGATTCATAAAACGTGGACGAGAGGCGCATCTGCCTGGTTTGCGGTACAAAGTTCCCCGCCAAGAGGGGGTTCTGCCCTGTGTGCATTCTTCGCGAAATTCTGGCGGATGGCTCTGAGTCCGGCGAGCCTCCCGCGGAGAGTACGGAGGAGTCGCTATCGCGCGACACGCCAGCCCGTCTCGAGCATTTTGAACTGGTAAGGGACGAAGACGGGAGACCAGTCGAATTGGGTCGCGGCGCCATGGGCGTAACCTACAAAGCGCTCGACGTCGACTTGCGCTGTCTCGTGGCATTGAAGGTCATCAACGAGAAATACCTCGATGACGAAGCGACGCGGCTACGCTTCCTCCGCGAAGCCCGCGCGGCGGCCAGCCTGCGCCATCCAAACGTTGCCTCTGTCTTCCACCTGGGACGAGCCGGCAAGGATTACTTCTATGCGATGGAGTTTGTCGAAGGTGAAACACTTGAGAGACTCATCAAACGCTCGGGCCCTCTCGAGTTAAAGACCGCCCTTGAGATCACGACACAAGTATCCGCTGGTTTGTCTTCGGTGCACAAAAGAAAGCTCGTTCACCGCGACATCAAGCCGGGCAATATCATGGTTCGCTTCGAAGATGGGGGCGCTTTGACCGCGAAAATCATCGACCTCGGCCTGGCCCAACCGGTCGGTGACACGAGTTCTTCGAGCTCGATTTCGCTCATCGGCGGCTTCGCCGGCACGCCGGAGTTTGCCAGTCCGGAGCAATTTGCAGGCCTCGGGGTCGACGTCCGTTCGGATCTCTACTCGCTCGGCGTGACACTTTGGGAAATGGTTACCGGGCATGGCCTCTTCAAGGGCACGCCTGCCGAGGTCATGTATCAGCACCAGCACGCGCCGTTGCCGCTCGATGATTTGGCAGGTGTCCCCCAGCCGGTCGCCGCTCTCATTCAGACGCTCCTCGAGAAAGATCCGAAGCGACGTTTTCAGACGGCGACCGAACTTCTGACCGCGATGCCGGCAATCACCGACGCCCTCGACGCTGGGCGAACAATTGCCTATCAGAACTTGAGGCTGATGCCTGCAGGCAGCGCTCGTGGACGAAACCGTAAGGTTCACGCCCGAACCGGGCCCGACAAAATCTCGCTCGGCAGACTTCCCGTTACGGGGAGTGAGATTTTTGGGCGGGAGGAGGAAATCGCCTGCTTAAACGCCGCGTGGGCAGATCAAAATATAAATGTTGTTACAATAGCTGCCTGGGCCGGTGTCGGGAAGTCAGCTCTTGTCAACCATTGGCTCCGAGGTATGGCTTCTGAAAACTATCGTTTCGCCGAGCGCGTTTTCGGCTGGTCCTTTTACAGGCAGGGCAGCGCTGGCGGCACTTCGTCCGCGGACGAATTTCTCGACGCCGCCCTCATTTGGTTCGGTGATTCAGATCCACGCAGTGGAACCGGGTGGGAGAAAGGCGAAAGATTGGCGAAACTTATCTCGCATCGTCGAACCCTGCTCGTCTTGGACGGGCTGGAGCCGCTCCAAAATCCGCCCGGTCCGCAGGAAGGGCGACTGCGCGAGTCGTCCCTGCAGGCGTTCCTGCGTGAGCTCGCGGTCTTTAATACGGGACTTTGCGTGATTACCACCCGGATTCCGGTGGCTGATATCGCGGACTACGAAAGCACCTCGTCCCCTCGTCGCGACCTGGAGCGACTTTCCAGTGAGGCCGGCGCGAAGCTGCTCAGGGCTCTTGGCGTTAGGGGCCCGGAAGGCGAGTTACGTCATGCCAGCGAGGAGTTCGGTGGCCATTGTCTTGCTCTGACTCTGCTCGGCAGCTTTCTCACGGATGCATACAATGGAGATATTTCTCGTCGCGCGGAAGTTTCAGCGCGTCTCGCTCGCGACGTCCGAAGGGGAGTCCATGCGAGAAAAGTCATGAAGTCTTACCAGACCTGGCTCGGAGAGGGCCCTGAGCTCTCAGTTCTCCGTTTGCTGGGCTTGTTCGATCGGCTCGCCGAAGAAAAAGCGCTTCGAGCCATTCTAAAGCCACCGGCTATCCCAGGCCTGACAGATACATTGGCTCACCTGACCCCTCACGAATGGCGAGCGATTCTTGCAAAGCTAAGAAGGGCGAGCCTCCTCGGACGCGAAGATCCAAACAATCCCGGGCATCTGGATACGCATCCTCTCGTTCGTGAATTTTTCGGTGAACAGCTTCGAAATGAACGACCCGAGGCTTGGAAAGAATCCAACAGGCGCCTCTACCATTATTATCAGGCATTGGCTCCCCAGTTGCCGGACAAACTCGGGGAGATGGAGCCGCTTTTCCTGGCGGTGATCTGCGGATGCAATGCCGGTCAATTTCGCGAAGCACTCCATGACGTTTACATTCCGCGAATTCAGCGGGGAAACACCTTCTTCGCGGCAAATGTCCTCGGAGCGAGGGGAGCGTTGCTATCTGTGCTGGCACATTTTTTTCGACAGCAAAGCTGGGGCTCGCCGCTGGAGGTGAGCGCAGAAGGGCAGAATCTCATTCCGGAAGACGAGCTTTTCGTCCTGATGCAGGCTGGGCTGTACCTAACGGCAACGCAAGGATTCGCAGCACCGGAAGTCCGGGTTTGTTACGAGCGCGCGGAGCCATTGTGCCTTTTGCTTAATCGCCCCATGCTCTGGTATGTGGCATTGTTGGGTCAATGGCGCTACTCGCTCAACACCGACAAGCTGAGTGTAACACTCCAGATTGCCGAACGAGCTAGCTCGCTAGCCCAGCAGGAGAATCACTCCGCACTCATGATCGGAGCCTACCATATATCGGCAGTGACACTCTATTTCCTGGGCGATTTTGAATCCGCCCGGCGCCACGCTATGCTCGGCGTAAAGATCTGGCCCCCCGGAGGGGTTCACTCGCCGGTCGAAGATATCGAGACACCCGCCGTCACCTGCAGGTGCCTTGAGGCTCTATTGGACTGGCATGCCGGAGAGTTCACCTCTTGTCACATTGCGATCGCGGAAGCGACCTCACTGGCGAGGCAGCTCAATACCAATTATGCAACTGTCATGGCGCTCTGGTATGCAGCGGTTCTGGCTCAATTCGAGAGCAAGCCTGCCGATTTGGAGCCCCTGGCATCGGACTTGATCGAACTGTCAACACGCCAGAATCTCCCGTATTGGCGCGCGATCGGGGGAATATTTCGAGGTTGGGCGCGCAGCCTTTCCGGTAATCAGGAGGGGATCTCCTGGATCGAGGAGGGAATACGAGACTATCAGGCCACCGGTTCGATGCTCGCAATGCCGTATTACCTGGCGTTGAAGGCCGAGGCTTTGCAGATTGCAGATCGTGACGCGGACGCGCTTCGGGCGATAAGCGAAGCAATGGCAATCGCCGAGAGGACTGAGGAGCGATGGTGGCTGGCCGAACTTCACAGACTCCGGGGACTGGGTCTGGCGAGTGTGGGCGCAAACCGGACCGACATTGAGGAAGCACTCCGACAAGCGGTCGATATCGCGGAGCGGCAAAAGTCGATCTCGCTGGCGAGACGCGCAGAAGCAACCTACGCGGAATACGGTCGCCACCAATCTGGAGCCTAGCGC
>DASTFP010000149.1:0-11672 GCA_035719865.1 Terrimicrobiaceae bacterium
TCATCGAGGAAATCAAAGCCGCCGCCGCGCGGGAGCGCGGCATCAATCTGGAAACCGAAGTGCAAATCGTTGGAGTGAACGAATGACTGGAATTCTCAAAGGAAAAAGAGTTGCGGTGCTGCTCGGAGGACCGGGCTCGGAACGCGAAGTGTCCCTGCGCTCAGGCGCCGCTGTTGCACGCGCCCTGCGTTCCCTGGGCGCGATCGTCGAGGAAGTTAATGTCAGAGACGCCAAAATCTCGCTCCCTCCCGGCATCGAACTGGCCTACAACATGGTCCACGGCACCTTCGGTGAGGACGGCCAGATCCAGGAAGTTCTGGAAAGACTCGGTGTGCCCTATACCGGTGAGGGCATCAGGGGAAGCCAGCTGGCATTCGACAAGATTCTCAGCAAGGCGAAGTTCGATGAGGAAGGGGTTCCAACAGGGCAATGGCATGTTATCGATTCGAGAACATCCCCGCGCTTCGATGCGCCATTCGTGGTCAAGGCTCCACGGCAGGGATCCAGCGTAGGCGTCCATATTATCAAGGATAGGGCCACCCTCCCGGCTGCGCTTGACGACTGCTTTCGCTTCGGAGAGGAAGTGCTGGTGGAGGAGTTTTTTCCCGGGCGCGAGCTGACTGTTGGTATCCTTGGCGACCAGGCGCTGCCGGTTGTCGAAATCGTCCCTAACGAAGGATTTTACGATTACGAGCACAAGTATACCAAGGGGGCGTCCCAATACTTTGTCCCCGCCGAGATCGGCGCCCAAGCGACCAAGGCCGTTCAAGACGCCGCGCTCGCGGCTACCCGTGCCCTCGGACTCGAGGTCTACTCGCGCGTGGATGTGCTCCTCGCCGCCAACGGGCGCTTGAACGTTCTTGAGATCAATACCATCCCCGGCATGACCGAGACCAGCCTCCTGCCCAAGGCTGCGGCAGTCGCCGGGCTTGATTTTCCCGCTCTCTGCGAGCGGATCGCTGCACTTTCCCTTCAACGTTGTTCGAACTGTCCGCTCTCCCTTTAACGCTCCCCGAACTACATGGCCAACCAAGGTCCTTTCCGAAAAGTCAACCGCAGGCTTGGAAACACTCTGACACGCGCTCATCTGCTCGATGTGCGAATGCGCACGGCAACCACCCGGCGCAGACGCAGGGAGACGATCGTCCGCTGGGTCTCCAGTGTGTTCCTGGTCGCCGCCATCGGCACGGCAGCTTTCTTCGGTCTGAGGGCGGCGCTCGACAGGTTCTTTTTCAAGAATACTGAGTATGCCCTGCGCCGAATCTCCTTCAGCCTCGACGAGATCCTGACGCGCGAGGAAGCGCTGGCCATTACGGGCCTGCGCGAAGGTGTCAATATCTTTGCGGTCGACCTGGGCAAAGTTGAGGCCGCGCTCCGCGCCATTCCGCAGATCCAGGATGTCAGGATCGAGCGGCAGCTCCCGGACCAGATCGACATCAGTATCACCGCGCGCCGCCCGGTCGCCTGGGTCGCCGCGCCCGGCGAAAAAGGAGATCCCTCCGCCTCGGAAAAGTCCCTCCTGGTGGACGCAAGCGGCTTCCTCCTGCGCCCGCGTCGAGTCGTGTCCGAATACTTTCATCTGCCAGTTGTCTACGGAGTGAAAGGCGACAATGTCCGCAACGGAGAAGCGCTTCCCGGGGAGGACCTGCGCCTCGCGACTCAGCTGATTCAGGCGCTATCCCGCCAACCGGAATCCTTGCTTCACATCCGCACCATCGACGTCTCGCGCGGCTATTGCATCGAGGTTGTCAACGACACCAACGCGCGTATTGTTTTCGCCACCTCGGATTTCGAAGAGCAACTCGCCCGTCTCCAGCAGCTTCTCGCGCACTGTAACGATTCGGGCCGTGCCCTCGAGACCGTGAACCTGATGGTCAAACGCAATACACCAGTGACTTTTGTGGCTTCCGCGACCCCGCCTCCGGAAGATCCCGCGGCAGCCGCCGCGGCTGCTCCCGCCGCACCGCAGTCGCCAACGCCGAAAACCCGGAGGAACTGATGGCGCGCCCGGACATTCTTGTTGGAGTCGAGGTGGGCACATCGAAGGTGTGCGTCGTGGTCGGCGAAATTGGACGCGAGGGAACGCTCCGCATCCTGGGAGTCGGATTAGCCCCCTCACGCGGTGTCCGCAAGGGTGAGATCGTTGATATTGCCGTCGCGACCGAATGTGTCCACGACGCTCTGGCGGATGCCGAGACCAACAGCGATGCGGAGATCGGGAGCGTCTTCGTCGCAACGACCGGAAGTCACATTCGCAGCTTCAACAGCCGCGGCGCCATTGCCATTCCTTCGGACCGCTACGAGATCGACGATAGCGACGTGCAGGAGGTTGCCGTGAAGGCCCGCGAAGTCAACATCCCCACCGAGAATCACTTTCTGCACTCGATCATTCAGCACTACTACGTGGACGGCCAGCAAGGCGTTCTCAATCCGATCGGCATGGTGGGCCGAAAGCTGGAAGCGGACTTTCATATTATTCATGGCGTTCGGACCCGCATGCAGAACACCCTCCGCTGCATCCGGGAGAGCGGGGTGGAGATCGATGAGATCGTCGTCAACTCCCTTGCTTCTGCTCAGGCCGTGCTCGACGAGCACCAGAAGGAGCTCGGAGCCGTCGTCATCGACATCGGCGGCGGAGTCACCGACTATATTGTCTATGAAAACGGCGTCGTCCGGCACAGCGGGGTGCTCGCCGTGGGCGGCGATCATATCAGCAACGACATCTCCCTGGGACTACGCATCCCGCTTACTCGCGCGGAGAAACTTAAGGTCGATGAGGGCTCGGCGAATATTGAATCCGGCACCCCCGGCGAGAAGATCGTGCTCAAGAATGATGCGGGCTTTGCAGGGAAGGAAGTCGAGCGCGAATTGCTCAACAACATCATCAACTCGCGCCTCCGGGAGAGTCTTGAGCTCGTCAAGAAGCAGATCGAGGCCGAAGTGTCTCCCCGAATGCTTGGCGCTGGCATCATTCTCACCGGCGGTGGCAGCCTGCTGCGCGGAATCAAGGAGGTTTCCGAGTCAATTTTCGAGCTGCCTGTTCATCTTGCGCGCGACACCGGGGTTTCGGGCCCCAAGTCCGTTTTGAACAATCCCCAGTATTCGACTGCCATCGGCTTGATCAAATTCGCCCAGGCTTTGCGTGCTGAAATGGAAAGACCCGGAATAATCGGCTCGGTCCTCGAAAGAATCGGCGGCATTTTTCGGAAAAGAGGCTAGCAGCCCGTCGCACTTTGGCTAAGAGTGACGTGTTTTCAACAAACCGCATCTCGGAATGAAGTCGTCCTTCCAGACTGGCCGCTCAAACTCCGCTCCGGAGAGGCTGCCCAGCATCTTCGTCGCTGGAGCGGCGAAAGCGGAATGGGCGGGGCGGCTTCGCTTCCTTGAGGTCTTCCAACGATATTAACCCGTTTCCGAATTCGACACTGTTAGCGCCATGATTGCCTATCCACGGTCTGATACATCCTCTCAGAACCCTGAACCACCCAGCGTCCGCATTATTGGCGTTGGGAACGCCGGAGTGCATCTGGCCGACCGTTTGCAACTCAATGGCCATGGCGACGTGGTCGTCATGAACACCGATACCCAATCCCTTCAATCATCCATCGCATCGAATAAGATCGCGCTTGGCCCGATGACTACGCACGGCCTCGGCGCGGGCGGGGATCCGGAAGTCGGCCAGGAGGCGGCTCAAGAGTCGCGGGGTGAAATTCGTTCTGCCTTGGAAGGTGCCACGATCGTCTTCGTGTGCGCGGGACTAGGCGGCGGGACTGCGTCGGGCGTTATTCCGATACTCGCCGAGATTGCGAGGGAGACCGGAGCAGTTGTCTTTTCGATTGTCACTTCTCCATTCAGCTTCGAGGGACGTCGCCGCACCAGGCAGGCGACAGATGCCCTCGCTCTGCTGGCCAGGCATTCCAACGCGCTGATCCATTTTGAGAACGACCGAATGGGAGAACTCTCGACGCCGCGTTCCGGAATCGAGGAAACTTTTGCCGCCGCGAACTCGATGCTTTCGGCGTGCGTCGACTCGCTCATCGCGATCCTCCGCGGAGGCAGCCCGATGCCCATTGGCCTTGCGGACCTCCTCGTCGCGGTGGGAGGCGGTTCCCCTGCCGGGTTGTTTGGACGCGGCGAAGCCACCGGCGACAACCGTGCCCATGAGGCTCTGGAGCGTGCTCTGAAGAGTCCGCTGCTCGACCGGGGACGACTCATAAGTGAATGCCACGCCGTCGTTGCCAACTTGGTCGGACCGGTTTCGCTTTCGTTCTCCGAAGTTGCCGCAGTAATGCGTGAGGTCCGACGGCATACTGCCGATGACGCCAAGTTGTTTTTGGGAGTTACCACCGTAAGCGATCCCGCCGCGCCCCTGATCGTCACGCTCTTCGGCAATTACTCCAAGGTGCCGATGGCAGAAGCCGCGATGACACCGGCGCAGACCGCGGTTTCGACTGCGATCCCTGTTGCACCGATCGCGACCGCCCCTCAGGGAGAACCTGTGACTGTCGCGGAAGCGGGCGCTGAAACGCCGGAAGCCGTGGAGGCGGACTCCGCACACGAAGCCGATCCCGCCCAGAAAGCAGCCAAGGCGAAGGCCAAGCAGGAGACCCTTCAGTTTGAATCCACGACGCGCGGACGGTTCGACAAGAGCGAACCGACCATCGTCGAGGGTGAAGATCTCGACGTGCCCACTTTCCTGAGAGAGCGCAAGCCGAATTGACCGCTTCCCCGGGACCCGCAGGGTTCCTGCTATTGCTGCGCCAAGCACCAAACGGCCGCGAAATCCCTTGCCCCGTCCGCCGACCGCTCTAGAATTGAGCTTGAAGGAGATTACCCCCTATGAGCTTCACCGTATCGAAAGTTGACATTTGGAGTTGTAAGATCGAGGACAAGCCCGGCGGTCTCGCGAAGGTCCTGGGAGCATTGGGAAATGCCGGCGCGAACCTCGATTGTGTTATCGCCCGCCGCGACGCGGCGAAATCCGGCGCCGGAATTGTGTTCCTCACACCTGTGAAGGGACCCGCCGTGCGAAAAGCTGCGCAATCAGCGCTCCTCGCCCCGGCCAAAAACATGTCGACGTTGAAAGTCGAAGGAGACGACACGGCAGGTTTGGGAGGTCGTCTGGCCGCGGCCATCGCCGATGCTGGAATAAACTTGCGAGGGGTTTCCGCCGCCGTGATGGGCAAGAAGTTTGTCGCCTACCTTGGCTTCGATAACGCGTCGGACGCGACCAAAGCCGCCCGGACCCTCAAGGCGCTCGGAAGCCCAAAAAAATCCGCAAAGACCAAGCGCTGACCCGCTTTCTTGCCGGCCCGATCCTAGCCTCGCCTGCGCGAGAGCATAAACTCGTTGCCCTCGGTATCCACGCACATTGCGAGATGAGGCGGTTCGCCAGCCGCATCTGGCATCGGCTCCCTGAGCAACTGGCCCCCGGCGGCCACCACTTCCCGCGCGCCCTCAACCACATCCGCGACCTGGAAACTAAGGCCTGTCCACGTCCGGTTTCCCTCACCTCCGCCGTGGATGCCGATCAGCGCCCCGGCGATCTCCAACTCGCTCAAGACATCGCTCTGCCGGATGACTCTCGCCCCAAACGTGCCGCGATAAAAATTCACCGCGCGCAGCGTGTCTGCGGCCCAGATGATGTACTTGGCGCGTTCCACATTCACGGATCTTTACGCAAGAGGCAGATCGCGGCTACCCGCCCGGGAAAATTGGTCATGCACAGCGAGAAGAGGCTTGATTTCGGAATGCACTATCCCCTCGCCCACAGCATCGATCAAGCAAGAGACGGCGTAGTCTTGTATTCGCTCGAGGTAGGTATCTTCCCAAGCCTTGAAAACCCGCTCGGACTTTGCGTCAACGAACGGCCAGCGGGCCGGCGCCGCATGATGTCCGCAGCGCCATGGTTTCGGCGTCAGCCGGGCGCGGAAAGACTCTTGATTCCGGCAAAGTCGAACATAAAGGGGATCGCTTCCCATGCGCTCATGGAGCTGCCCGGCCTCTTCCGAAGAGGGGTCGATCAGGCGGTCCGCGACGATCACGCGCAGGCCACCTGCCGTCCGATAGATCAGGCACAGCCCGCCTGCCCTACCGCTTGCAGCCTCTCTCACCTTCCGAAGCGCGGCCGCAAATTGAGGGCTCCCGAAGCTTCCACGGATCTCGCTTTTCCCTCCGCCGAACAGCTTCTGCACGAGGCCCGGATACTGCCTGGGGTCCGGCACATCGACGTCCGCGACAAACATCTGCGCGGCATTGAGGACTGCGCACCCGTAGCTGTTGCGCGTGATAACCCCCGCAGGCTTTCCCGACGAATCCGCAAATGATTGCAAGACCGGTTCGCGCATGGGGCGATCCGGATACCCGTAACGCCCGAGTTGCTGACCTGCGCGAAAGCGCTCCGCTATAGCGCGAGCCCGCTCAAGCGCCCGCCGACGAGCATGTTCCGTATCGTCGTCCGAAAACCCCCAGCAGCCAAAGCCCTCATGCTCTCCCCTGGCCCAGAACTTTGGAAAATACATGCCCCTCCCTAGCGAGCCGCACCCCATTTTCCAAGCTGGAGAAGATCTACTCATTTCTGGAAGTCGAGGCGCGCAGCTTCCAGCTGAGCGGAAGGTGCGGGCCCCACCTCGCCCGGCCCGATTCGCGGGACTTCTGAGCAATACCGTCAGGCGACTTTTGCTTCTTTGACTCCCGGGGAGCTGCTAAACTGAGGCTATGCGCCCTGACAAGTTTACCGCAAAGATGCAGGAGGCCTTGAGCGCTTCGTTGGATCTCGCCTCGAAACGCAACCACTCCGAAACCTCCAACGAACACTTTCTGCTTGCTTTGCTTCGCCAGAGCGATGGCCTCGTCCGCCCCCTGCTCGAAAAACTCGGAGTGCAGGCCGCGGAACTCGACAAGCAACTGGAGGCTGAACTCTCCAGGCGCGCAACAATCCATGGAGGCGCCTCCGCGAATCTTGGTGCGGATCTTCGCAAGACGCTCGACAACGCGGAGGGAGAAATGGCGAAGCTGAAGGACGAATACCTGAGCGCCGAGCATTTCCTCCTCGCGGTGTTGGATTCCCAGACTGCCGCCGCCAGATTTCTCAGGGCCGCTGGCATCACTCGGGACAAGCTCATGCAAGCCCTCCAGGGCATCCGCGGGAACCAGCGCGTGACCGATCAGGACCCGGAGGGCAAATATCAGACTCTCGAAAAATACGGCCGCGATCTCACCGAACTTGCCCGAAAAGGGAAGATCGATCCCGTGATCGGTCGCGACAACGAAATCCGGCGCACCATGCAGGTCCTTTCGCGTCGAACGAAGAATAATCCGGTGCTTATTGGCGAGCCTGGAGTCGGCAAAACGGCCATCGTCGAAGGTCTCGCGCGTCGCATCGTCGCCGGCGACGTGCCGGAATCGCTAAAGAACAAGCGCGTGATTGCCATGGACATCGGCGCCATGATCGCGGGCGCAAAATTCCGCGGAGAGTTCGAGGATCGGCTGAAGGCATTTCTCAATGAAGTGACGTCTTCGGAAGGCCAGATCATCCTCTTCATCGACGAACTCCATACGATCGTCGGCGCGGGCGCGGCGGAAGGCGCCGCCGACGCCTCAAACATGCTCAAACCCCAGCTCGCCCGCGGCGAATTGCGCGCGATCGGCGCAACGACGCTCGACGAGTATCGGAAGTATATCGAGAAGGACGCCGCCCTCGAACGCCGCTTCCAGCCCGTCATGGTCGACGAGCCCAGCGTCGAAGACACGATCGCCATCCTCCGCGGACTCAAGGAGCGCTACGAGGTTCATCACGGCGTGCGCATTCAGGACGCTGCCCTCATCGCCGCAGCCGTCCTCTCGCACCGCTATATCAGCGATCGATTCCTGCCCGACAAAGCCGTTGACCTCGTTGACGAGGCGGCCTCGCGCCTAAAGATCGAACTCGATTCCATGCCCACCGAGATCGACCAGCTCGAGCGCCAGATCATGCAACTCGAAATGGAAAAGCAGGCGCTCAAGAAGGAAAAGGACGCCGCGAGCAAGGAACGGCTCGCCAAACTCGAAAAAGAACTCGCCGACCTCAAGGAGCAGTCGGGCCGCCTCAAGGCTCAATGGCAAAAGGAAAAGGAAGAAATCGGGAAGTCCCAGAAAATCGCCGAGCAGATCGAGCAGCTTAGGGTCGAGCTCGAGCAGGCCCAACGAAAGGGCGACCTGCACCGAGCCTCGGAAATCCAGTACGGCAGGATTCCCGAGCTCCAGGGGCAGCTCGATGCCCTGAAGGAGAAACAAACGCAGGGAGGCCTGACCTTGCTCAAGGAGGAAGTCACCGAAGAAGATATCGCCAAGGTCGTCTCGAGCTGGACGGGCATTCCCGTTTCACGACTCCAGGAGGGCGAGCGGCAGAAGCTCGTCAAGATGGAGGAGAGGCTCATGGAACGCGTCGTGGGCCAGGAACAAGCGATCAAGGCGGTATCAAACGCGGTCCGTAGGGCTCGCGCGGGTCTTCAAGATGAAAATCGTCCGATAGGTTCGTTCATGTTCCTTGGGCCAACAGGCGTCGGAAAGACCGAGCTATCCAAAGCGCTCGCCGAGTTCCTCTTCGACGACGAACGCGCCATGATTCGCCTGGATATGAGTGAATACATGGAGAAGCACACCGTCGCCAGACTGATTGGCGCGCCTCCCGGATACGTCGGTTACGAGGAGGGCGGCCAACTCAGTGAGGCGGTGCGCCGGAAGCCCTACTCGGTCGTTCTCTTCGATGAAGTGGAGAAAGCGCACCACGACGTCTTCAACGTTCTGCTCCAAGTGCTCGACGATGGACGCATCACGGACGGTCAAGGGCGGACAGTCGACTTCAAAAACACCGTGATCATCCTTACATCGAATATCGGCAGCCAATACATCATGGAGGATCTGCCGAAAGAGGAGCGAAATCGCCGGGTCACCGAAGCTCTGCGCAGCCATTTCCGGCCGGAGTTCCTCAACCGCGTGGACGAGATTATCATCTTCGACCGCCTGGACGATCGCCAGATCACCCGGATCGTCGACATCCAACTCGAGCGGCTTGTCGAGCGCCTCGAAAGCAAGGATATCTCGCTCCGGTTGACCGAAGGCGCCAAAAGATTCCTAGCCAAAGAGGGCTACGACCCCGCATACGGCGCCCGTCCCCTCAGGCGTGTCATCCAAAGAGAGATCCTCGACCCGCTCAGCCTGGAAATTCTGGACGGAAAATTCCGCGATGGAGATCGCATAACAGTGGACGTTTCCGAAGATCATCTCACCTTCCGGAGCGAATGAGGCACGCGTCCAACGGGACGCCAGTGCTCCCAGCTCCGTGAGCGGTTGAAAAAACTCGACCGGAAGCACGAATTTTCTCAACTTTTCGCTTGCTTCGCTGGGCGCACAACCTAAATTTTCACTCCCCGCACAAAGTCGGGGGAACTGTGAGAAGCACCTCAGCGTGCTTTTTTTGTCCCCTGATTCCAGCGGAGCTCAAAAGGCGGCGAACAAGACAGTGACACCTTCGATTTCATTCAGGATCGCGGCGCTCCAAAAAGCGCTCGTTCGTCATTGCTGTCGAAAACGATCCAGTTAGCTTTCACAATAAGGGTACACCCTCAACCGTTCTTTATAAAACATGTCCAATCCTGCCGGCCAACGCATACGCATCCGCCTCAAGGCATTCGACTATCGCATTCTGGATGCCTCGGCGGCCGAGATCGTCGAGACGGCCAAGCGAACCGGTTCCAAGGTTACCGGTCCGATTCCGCTGCCTACTCGCATCGAAAAGTTTACGGTCAATCGCTCCCCGCACGTGGACAAGAAGTCGATGGACCAATTCGAGATTCGCACCCACAAGCGGCTGCTGGACATCGTCGAGCCCACGGCGAAAACCGTTGACGAGCTTCGAAAGCTCAACCTCCCGGCCGGGGTCGACATTACCATCAAGATCTAGCGCGCCATGAGCATCGGACTTTTAGGCAGGAAACTCGGGATGACCCGGCTCTACGATGAGAAAGGGCGCCTGACCAATGCCACGGTCATCGAGGCGAGCGGCAATCGTGTTCTTCAGGTCAAGAATGCGGAGAAGGATGGTTACAGTTCCGTGCAGGTCGGCTTTGGCGATCAGAAGCCTCACCGCGTGGGCAAAGCTCAGGCAGGACATTTTGCCAAGACCTCTTCGACCCCGAAAAAATTCATTCGTGAGTTCCGGATGGGCGAAGGAGAATCGGCTCCAGAAAGCGCCGATGTATCGGTTACGGTGTTCGAAGTCGGGCAGTTTGTGGACGTCATCGGCCAATCAAAGGGCAAGGGCTTTCAGGGCGTCGTAAAGAAGCACAATTTCGACGGTCAGCCGGCGAGCCATGGTTCGATGATGCATCGCCGTAACGGAGCAATTGGAAATCGTTCGACTCCCGGCCGCGTCTGGAAAAACATGGGTATGCCCGGACACATGGGGGACGAGCGCGTGACCGTTCAAAACCTGCGCATTGTTCAGATTCGCGAGGGAGATGGCGTGATCCTGGTTAGCGGTGCCGTGCCGGGTGCAAAAGGCTCCCACGTCGTGATCCGACCGGCGAAAAAGAAAGCTACCCAAAAGGGGGATTAGTGACCGATGAGCGCGACCGTTCTTACCGCCGAAGAGGCCAGGAAAGCCAAAATTGACCTGATAACCGAAGCCGAGAAGGGTCGCCAAGCCGTCCACGATGTGGTCGTGGCCCTTCGCGCGAATCGTCGCCGGGGGACCGCCAGCACCAAGACGAAAGCCGACGTCAACCTGAGCGGGGCCAAACCATGGCGCCAAAAGGGCACTGGCCGCGCCCGTGCGGGTTACAAGTCCTCGCCGGTCTGGGTCGGTGGCGGAGTCGCGTTCGGGCCGCACCCCCGCGACTATTCCAAGAAGATCCCCAAGAAAGTCAAAGCGCTCGCTTTTCGCAAGGCTCTGAGCGAACGCGTGCTCGCCGGCGATGTCCTGCTCGTGGATGGCTTTGCTGTCAAGGAAGCCAAAACCAAACAATTTCTCTCCCTTCTCGTTGAAACCGCGGCCAAGGCTCGGAAAACTCTGATCGTTGGCGTCACCTTCGACGAAAAAACCTACCTGGCGGCGCGCAACGTGAAAGATGCCCTCCTGGTACGGGCCTCGGACGTCAACACCGAGCAACTTCTGGCTTTTGAAAAAGTCGTCGTGACCAAGGATGCGCTCGCCAACCTCTCCCAAAGGCTCGCCTGATGAAAGAATCCTTTGACCATGTGGAGACCGTCCTCCTCACAGAGAAGGCGACGCTGCTCTCGGAAAAACACAATCAATACGTTTTTCGCGTGAGCCCGAAGGCCAACAAGATCGAAATCAAACGCGCCGTCGAACAGCTCTACAAAACGACCGTGACCGACGTCAATACGGCAAACTTCGCGGGAAAAAAGAAGCGCGAGCGCACGGCGAACTTCGGCCGGCGGTCGCACTGGAAAAAAGCCGTGGTCACGCTCAAGGAGGGCGAGAAAATTACCCTCGTCTAAGCACTATGGGACTCAAGAATTTCCGGCCTCTGACCCCCGCGAGCCGCTTCAAGGTGCTCCCCGACTTTTCCGAGATCACCAAGGACAAGCCGGAGAAATCGCTCACCTCCACGCGAAACAGGACCGGCGGGCGCAACAACCATGGTCGCTTGACCATGCGGCACCGCGGT